>CAYQNM010000023.1:7647-14813 GCA_964419015.1 uncultured Candidatus Saccharibacteria bacterium
AGAAGCATCAGCATAAAAATGATGATCACCCAAAAACCGCCCACATCATGGACCTGGCGGATGCGATCTTCGCGTTTGGCGATGAGTTCGGGAATCAATGCCATGGTTTCATTGTAGTATGGGACCGGGTGAAGCGCAAACAAAAAGATCCCCGAAGGGATCAGGCGCATACCGCCGGAAAAAAGATCTCGTTGAGCCGGTGAATGATCGACTGCTGGCTTTCGATCTTTCCGTGCCGCTCTCCCACATAGACGACGCGGATCTCGTAGCGTCCATCCGTAACGGTCCCTCCGAGGGTAAACTGCAAGCGCGGGAGGGAGTTTGGTCTCCGGCCGCCTCGCTCCTGCCATTCGCGCCGGGCAGAATGAAGGAATTTCTTGTCTTTGGTCACCAGAACAAATTGGCACCTCGGCGCCAGGGACCCCCGCTTGGCTTTTTTGTAAATGACATACAGAAAATGGAGCACGACCTGAAAATCGAAGTAGCGGACGAACTCGACCAAGTGGTCAGTATGGATCGTCTGCACATGACCCGTCAGACGATGGCGGCACAAGATGAAAGAATTGCTCTCGCATCCTGACCGGCAATGCTCAAGATCGGTCGAACAGGCGTCGAGAAAGACCAAGCCGTCGAGCAGTGTCCGCCGGTTCTGGACCATTCTCCATGCACCCCTTGTCACCCATCCTTGGTTACTGTACTCCCCGATGAGAAAAAATCAAGCGCTGACGAAAACAAAAACCCCGCGATAGAGCGGGGGCGAGAAAGTTATTTGCTGATCTCCTCCTGTAAAAGAGCTCTGACGACGTCGGCGTCGGACCAGGGAATTTTTTTTCCGTGGGCGAGCGCCATGGACGTCTCCGAGCCTTTGCCCGTAATGACAACCGTATCACCTTTTTGAGCATAAGTCAATGCCTCGCGAATGGCCGCGCGCCGGTCGAGCACCCTCACAACGTTCCCCGCCTGCGCCTTACGTTCCAGCCCTTTCTCGATATCGTCGAGGATATGTTCCGGATTTTCATCGTACGGGTCTTCGTTCGTCAGGATAATATGGTCGCATTGTTCCGCAGCGATGCGGCCGAATTCGGGACGTTTCCACCGATCCCGTCCCCCGCCGCACGCACCGAGCACGCAGATGAGTCGGCCAGATCCTTCGGTCGGCTTGAGCGCCACATAGACGGCCTCGAGCGAATCCGGCGTGTGCGCGTAATCAACAACAACTCCGAACGGTTCTTTCTGGATAAACTCCATCCGGCCAGGGATACGGGAAATACCCTCGAGGGTTGGCCTCATTGCTGGCAAATCGGCCCCATACAGCGCACCGACCGATAGCGCCGCCAGCGCATTGAAAACATTGAACAGGCCCCCAAAACGGAGCGTAAACGGGGTGCCATAGACTTCAAATGACGACGTCTCGCCGCCAGCGACGATCTTTTCAGCTCGCATGTCGCCCAACATCGAGCCATAAAAAATCTTGCACCGGGCCGGAAAATTCCCAAACCGCTCCGTATACGGATCGTCGGCGTTAATGACGTGCATGTTCGCGGTACGCCTGAACAACTCCTGTTTTGCCGCGAGGTAGTGTTCGAATGACCCATGCGCTTCAATGTGCTCCTTATGGAGGTTCGTAAACACTGCACAGTCGAAATGGATGCCCAGGTGCCGCTTCTGCTGGATGCCTTGCGAGGTAACTTCGAGCACAGCATGGGTACATCCGGCCTTCCTCGCTTCGGCGAGGAATTTCTGGATCTTGAACCTGCCGGGCATGGTCATCTTAAGCGTGTTCGGCCATTCCTTGTCTTTGATTTTGTATCCCAACGAGCCGATGGCCGCCACAGGATGCCCCGCGCCTTCCAGGAGCTTGGCAACCAGATATGTCGTCGTGGATTTGCCTTTCGTCCCCGTAACGCCGATAACCTTGAGTGACCGCGATGGGAACCCATACCACAGCGCGCCCGCATACGCCAGCACCGTATGGTACACCGGCTCGAAAAACCGGAACACCGTGTCCGGTACCAATCTCTTAATCCTTCGCAACATTGCATCCAGCCAATTCTCCTTGAACATGGTTAGAAATGTTTCATCAGCCGCTCTGCATACAGTTTCATATATTCCGAAAACACATACATCCATCCTTTCGGATCATGAAAATATGTCGTCCTGGTGTATGGTGAGGCCGTCGGACGGCATATCAACACCGGATTCCAATCAGTGACGGTCTTCAGAGTATGATAGGACCGAAGCATATGGTATGGAAGCGTGACAAGGATGATAGTCGCGGGGGCACATCCTTGTTCTTTCAGTATCCGAACCGAATTCACCGCGTTCTCGGGCGTATTTCGTGCCTGGGTTTCCAAAATGAGTGCCGTATCTGGAATTCCCGCCTTGCGGGCGATGTCGGCGTAATATTCGGCTTCGCTAACCTGGACATCATTCATGTAGGATGCCTTCTGGCCGGTAAAAAGAATTTTCGGAGCATATCCCTCGCGATGCAACGCGATGGCGGCCTGGACCCGATCCTCGCCAGGCCCGCCGAAGACAAAAATAAGATCAGCAGGACGGAGGGGATCTTCTTTTGCTAGGTAATCCCACCCTCGAAGCAATGCCACTTCTGCCACGTCGGAAAGCCCGCTTTGAATAGCCGCATATGCCCGCCGGCCGATATCTTCCACATCCTCCGGTTTTGGATTCTCCCCCGCCATCAGTTGGTAGGGGTCGTCCGCAATTCCTAGAAGCTTTAAAGCATCGGTAAGATACTCGAAATGAATGACCTCGAAGTGGTCCTTTTTTGGAAGCGCCTGTATAAGTCCCTCAATGTAGCCCCTATCTTTGGGAATATTGGGCCGGTATGCATTATCGGTCATAGTATCGTTGGTATCGTCGTCAGTCATGCAACAACTTTTCTTATGGTATGCACGTACGTGCAATTATAAGATTAGAGGAACTTTCGTACAACACGATAAACAGCGTACCAAAAAGGACGAGTGACGAGGTCAAAAGAGCCGGGATATTCGATCTGGCGGCCACCGAAGCCGAGCTTGAACCGCGTCACCCCGGGCCACTTTACGGTTTCACTGCCTCCAAAGTCATAGTGAGCACAGCCCCGTTCATTCATTATTTTGATCGCGCGCCAATGCAACGCATACGGAGCCATCACCTGGCGATAGGTATAGTCCGATCCGCCATGGAGGTAGTAACACGTATTCCCATGGGTTAACTCCAACGCTCCCGCAATCGGCTCACCATCGTAGTAGGCAAAAAGCAACTCCGCTCGGATGCCGTTTTTTGATTCATCGTCCGAGCAAAAAAACTCAAACAGTTTTTTGTAATACTGTTTTGTATGTGCCGAGAACCCCTGCCGTTCCGTCGTTTTTTCCAACAATTCCCAAAACATGTCGATGTCGGAGCCGGGCCGGACCATGACACCATGCTTTTCCGCAACCCTGATGTTGTAGCGCGTTTTGGGGTGCATGCCAGCCAGCAACTCCTCTTCCGATCGTCCCAGGTCCAAGATGATGGTTTTATTTGCCTGGATAACCTTGGATGACTTTTTTAATTTCATACCACCCGTATGGAGCAGTTCCGTCACCGCGTCGTTTTGCGGCTCGATTTTTACGAACATGGATTTTTGTTCCTTGGCGAGGTTTTTCAGGTACCACTCGAACTGCTTGATTTCGTTGCGGATGCCCGACTGCATGGCGTTGACGTCGAGAATCGGTCCGTGAGGAATGTAGAGATAATTAAAGCCGAACCGTACATTGTGACGGATGATATTCGCGGCGATTTTGCCATTATTAAACCGCCATGTCGGATGCCCGACGCTCCGCTGGAATTCCGCCCATGACTCGGTTTGGAGAAAGGAAGATGTCATTGACCCCAGTGTATCGTATATCTTTGAAAAAAGTAACTCCGCACAAAATGTAAAACCCCGACCCCCGCTGGAACGCGAGAGGCCGGGGCGGACGGTTCAATGACTTTTTGATTCAGTCATTCACTATAAAATTCTTTCCACGCCGCATTTAGTTCAGAGTTGCCGGACTGCATCGGCGGGAGTAGTCCGAGCTGGGCGGCCGCTTTCCACGCTTGTGCCAGCTCCTTTCTCGCCGCTGCATAGCGAGCGCCAAACGGATCACGGAGATCGAAGTGCCGCTCCCACTCCGCTCGTAGAAATATCCTACCAATCAAAAAACGTATGCGCGCGTCGATCTCGGCCCAGGGTAGCTCGGCAATCTCGCGTCGTGAGAGATTAAGCACGCCCGCAAGACGCCGGACACTTTCGGAAAACGTACTGCCATCGACCCGGTCGTCCTTGCCGAAAAGAACCAGGGACATGATACCCAACACGAGCGCCAGGTTAAGAATCTCAACGATCACAAGCCACGAGGGAGCGGCGGGCCAATCCACCAACACCGCGCAGGAAAGCCCGAACAAACTGACAATAAACACATTCCTAAGAACACACGCATACAGCGGGTCGATGCCCAGACGCCGGCGCCAGTATGCTCGCGCAGGATGATCCCACGTGAATCCCGCAAACGGCCTTTGCAAAAACTGCACCGCATCACCTCCCGTTCGTTGACCGAGCAGTTATACCATAGTTTACCAACTAACGCAACTACTTGCCCAGGAGTTTCAGGGCCCCACGGACACGGTCCTGCAGGGTATCGCCTTTCGCTTCTTTGAGGGCTTCCTTGGCTTGGTGTTGGGTGTAGCCCAAGGCCAACAGCGCCTCCAGGGCGTGCGCTTCTTCGCCGAGGTTTCGTCCTGTCATGTCGCCCGCATCAATGTAATCAAGCTTATTCTGAAGCTCGATGATGAGCCGCTGGGCAGTCTTGGGGCCCAGGCCCGAAACCTTTTTAAGAAAATCGGCATCTTCGTTCACGACCGCCATTTTCAGGTGCTGGGGCTCCACCGTACTCATGATATTCATGGCCGCTTTGGGGCCGATGCCGGACACCGACGTGAGCGTGCCAAAGAGGTCCAAATCCTCCTTTTTTTCAAATCCATAAAGGTCAAAGGTCCCCTCGCGCATGTTGAGCTGAGAATGGATAAAGAGCTTGACTCGGTCTTGACTTTTTGATACACTATTCAGCACTTTAGCCCCCAATGCGACCTTATACCCTATACCGCCCGTGTTCACGATAATGAAGCGGTCGCCCCGATATTCGACGGTTCCTTCGAGGAAAGAAATCATAGCCAGATCGTATCACAAACATGCCCCTCTTTAAACTCTCATCGAAATACCAGCCGGCGGGCGACCAGCCGCAAGCGATCCAAAAAATCGCCGCAGGACTCAAAAAAGGCGAACAGCATCAGGTTTTGCTCGGCGTGACGGGTTCGGGCAAGACATTCACGATGGCCCAGGTCATCGCCAAGTATGATAAGCCCACGCTCATCGTCTCTCACAACAAAACCCTCGCCGCCCAGCTCTATCGCGAATTCCGCGAATTCTTTCCCCGCAACGCGGTGCATTACTTTGTCTCCTACTACGACTACTACCAGCCCGAGGCGTATATCCCCCACTCCCACACTTACATCGAGAAAGACTCCAAGATCAACGAAGAGATTGATCGTCTGCGACATGCCGCAACCCAGGCGCTGATGTCCCGCAACGACGTCATCATCGTTGCCTCGGTCTCTTGCATCTACAATCTTGGCGATCCCCAGGACTATCGAGCCATGGGCCTGGAAATCTTCCGCAAGAAAAAGATGAACGCGTCCGAACTCATTCGCAACCTGACGCGCCTGCAATACACGCAGGACATCGAACTCAAGCGCGGCTGTTTTCGCAAGAGCCGCGAAGACGTGGAAATCGTCAATCCAAGCGGGCTCGAAATAACCCGGGTCAAATTCTCCAACAGCGCGGTTGCCGATATCAGCGTCGCCACATTGAAAGACCCCGAAGAACTTGAAACCGGCGAGCCGAGATTCGCCAAAGTCCTGGAGACGACCATCTTTCCCGCAAAATACTGGATCGCAAGCGATTCCAAGATCGGCCTTGCTATCGAGAATATCAAGAGCGAACTCCAAAAACGCGTCGCCGCCCTCAAAAAGATGAAAAAAGGCGAGGAGGCCCAACGGCTCTACGAAAAAACCATGCACGACATTGAAATGATGCGTCAGACCGGCTACTGCCATGGCATCGAGAACTACTCGATGCATTTGGACTTTCGCAAACCCGGCGCTCCGCCGTACACGCTCTTGGACTTTTTTGCGTCCAAAGGCGAGTTCCTCACCATTATCGACGAGTCTCACATCTCCGTCCCGCAATTGCGAAGCATGTACACCGGCGACCACTCACGCAAAAAAACGCTCGTCGACTATGGCTTTCGACTTCCCTCGGCCATCGACAATCGCCCGCTCAAGTTTCCCGAATTTCAAAAACGCATTCAGAAAGCGGTATACGTTTCGGCAACGCCGGGCGCTTTCGAACTTGAAAAAGCCGGAACAAAAAATGTCGCCGAACAGGTCGTGCGCCCGACGGGACTGCTTGATCCCACCATCGAAATCCGGCCGACTGAAGGACAAATTCCTGATCTGATGGAGCGCATCCGACAGCGAACGGCACGGGGCGAACGCGTCATCGTTACCACGCTGACCAAGCGCATGGCCGAGGATTTGTGTGAACATCTGGCCGAAAACGGCATCAAAGTGAACTACCTGCACTCGGAAATCAAAACGCTTGACCGACTCACGATCCTCAAGGACTTCCGGGCCGGCATGCACGATGTCATCGTCGGCGTCAATTTGCTCCGCGAAGGACTGGATATGCCGGAGGTTTCACTCATCGCCATCTTGGATGCCGACAAGGAAGGATTCCTGCGCAATACCACCACGCTCATCCAGACCATGGGCCGCGCCGCGCGCAATATCAACGGCCACGTCGTCATGTATGCCGACAAAATGACCCGTTCCATGCGCGCCGCCATTGAAGAAACGACTCGGCGCCGGGTAAAACAAGAAGAACACAATACCAAGCATGGGATCAAGCCCGCGACGATCAGCAGTACCGCCGGATTCGACATGCCGGTCACCCGACAGTCGGCACACCGCAATAGCCGCGCCGGTACCAGCAAAGACCAGGATACCCGCCAGGGAGTTCTGGTCGGCAATCAGAGCAGGAATCGCACCGTTCTTCACCTGACCAAACTCATGGAACGCGCGATCCG
>CAYQNM010000024.1:0-7834 GCA_964419015.1 uncultured Candidatus Saccharibacteria bacterium
TCAGGTCATACCTTCCGGTCCCTGGGGGTCCCCCAGTCGGGCCACCCCGGACGTACGGAGTCTCCCTCTCCCCCTTACCGGGAGATTCGCGGAGGTCCGAAGAGGACCGAGCGTAAGACGGCCCATCAGCAGATGGGAACGTCGTGCTCCCGGGAGGGGGAGAGGGAGACGGAGAGTTGAGAGGTGAGAGGTGCTTGGGGAAGAGGGCGGAGGGGAAGAAAACCAATAATGAGTAACCAATGACAAATCGATTACCGGGGAAAATTCCTTGTAGTGTCCATGTACTGACGCTCAACTGCGCCCATATTTTACGGCGCTGTCTTGAGTCATTGACGGATTTCGGCGAGATCGTCGTTTGCGACGGCAACAGCACCGATGGGACGCTCGATATCGCACGGGAGTTTGGCGCGACGATTATCAAACAGTTCGACAGCGATGAGCCAAATCTCCGGCTCAAGGATCTTGCCGCCGCTCGCAATCGCGCCGTCGAAGCCGGGAAATACGATTGGAGTTTATATATTGATTCGGACGAATCGTTGCCGGAGCGCACTGCCCGCGAGATCTACGACGTCACCAGCATGCATCCGCCCGAGCATTATTTTTACCGTATTCCCAACATGATTTTATACGAAGGACGGGAAATCACATATGCCGTACCGTATCCGGGGTATCAGATGCGGCTTTTTAACCGGACATCTGGCGTTCGCTATACTCGGACGCCGCACTCGCGCCTGGAGGTGGATGAGAAAAAGTTCAGCATCGGCTATCTCAAAAATCCTTGGTATGTCATTGTTGAAGAACATACTCTGGGATACGGATATAAGGTCAACGAAGGCCATGTGAAGATCGAAATCGCGGCCAACAAGAACCAGACTGCATGGCAATTTATCCGCTGGACGTTATGGGATAAGTCGGTCGGACTCGTCAAAGTTTTTCTTAAAACCGTCTGGCTCTATGCGCGCCATGGTTTCAAAGAGACGCTTCCTCCCCGGGTCGAGTTCGCCCGCTTGCGATACAAGTGGCTTCTTCTCAAGGGCCTACTCATTCAGCGCATCACCGGCCGAACGCCATAAAAAACCCGGACACAAGGTCCGGGGTGGCGTACGGTAGGGCTAAGGGAAGAGAGAAACTTCGTTTGCTTCGATTTCCAACTGTGCGAGTGTTTGCTGCATGAACTTGAATCGGTGCTCAACGGCTCGACGGATCGCGGGCGTTTTGATTGCAAATCGCGTCGGGTTCCACCAATCAAGACAGAAGCGAAGGTCGGCGGCTACGGTGTCGAGATTTTCGTTGCCCAGAACGCTGGGTACATCGGGGTTGAAATCCCGCGGTTTCCAGTACTGTTCATATTTACGCTTGGCACCTACTGCCGCCATACGAATGATGCCGGTGGCGCCCATGTCGCTTTTATCAAGGTCGCGCAACAGGACCAAGAGCGGACTGTCGTCCGGCCGATCCGCCTGATGACTTGATTCGATGACGTCGTGGATGAGGGACACGAGGTGATATATTTTTTCTTCACGTCCGGATATCTTGAGAACATCACGGATAAACGAGTAGCGTGCTGTTCTCGCGTGAATGTTTGTTCCGACGAAGTTGGCGCTATGGTTCAAGTCATGAAACAGGATGCACAGCTCAAGAACGAACGGGTCGACGAGAAGTTCCGGCTGTTCACTCTTTATGTCCTTCCAAAGCCGCCGGCGCAGGGCCAGTACGCGGGCTACATGGTCGTGTCCATGGCCGAAGTCGGCAAGGTGGCGGTTCGACACAAAAGCAATATACCGGTCATAAATAGAAAGAACGATTTCCCGATGATGGGGACTCAATCCGTCGTCCGGCTGCTCCACTGCAATCCTCCGATTCCAACCAAAAGCAATACTACAACACTTTGGTACTCTAAGTCAATATTGTAGTTCCTTGATGTTTTCAGTATAGTTTATGAGATTATGAATTCTCGCAAGGCGCGGAAAACGGCGCTTGTTACCGGCATTACCGGCCAGGACGGTTCGTACTTGGCGGAGCTTTTGCTTGAAAAGGGATATCACGTGTTCGGGCTTCAGCGGCGGTCGAGCACGTTTAATACGGCGCGCATCGACCATATTTTCGATCATCCCGACTATCCGCACTTTGCGACGGTGTACGGCGACCTGGCCGACGGATCCAATTTGAGCCGGCTGATCGAAAAAATCTCGCCCGACGAAATCTACAATCTTGGAGCTCAAAGTCACGTGGGCGTGAGTTTCCAGGTACCCGAGTTTACCGCCAACGTCACCGGTCTGGGCGCCTTGCGGCTTTTGGATGCGATTCGCGACACGGGCATCACAACCAAATACTACCAAGCATCCTCGAGCGAGATGTTCGGCAAGGTCCAGGAGATTCCTCAAAAAGAAACAACCCCGTTTTATCCGCGTTCGCCGTACGGGGTGTCCAAGGTGTTCGCCTACTGGATTACCAAAAATTATCGCGAAGCATACGGCCTGTTCTCTTCCAACGGGATTTTGTTCAACCACGAGTCGCCTCGCCGCGGAGAGACGTTTGTCACCCGCAAAATCACGACGGGACTCTCTCGGATCAAACTCGGGCTTCAGGATGTTTTGTGTTTGGGGAATCTGGATGCCAAGCGTGATTGGGGTTACGCCAAAGATTATGTCGAGGCGATCTGGGCGATTCTTCAGCATGCGCGGCCGGACGACTTTGTGATTGCCACCGGCGAAACCCACACGGTGCGGGAGTTTGTCGAGGCCGTTGGCAAGCATTTGGGCTACGAGATTGTCTGGCGCGGCACGGGCATCAACGAGCAGGGGAGGGACAAAAAGACGGGCAAGGTTATTGTCAAAGTCGATCCGGCGCTCTTTCGACCGTCAGAGACCGACCTTTTGATCGGGGATGCAACGAAAGCCAAGAAGGTCCTGGGCTGGAAGCCGAAGGTCACTTTTGCGGAACTTGCCCGCATCATGGCCGAACACGACTACCGAGCGATCCAGGGAAAAGATCAGCATAAAGTACGCGTTCATCGTTTGCGGAAATAAATACTACACCATGCGAAATATTTTCTACAAAAAGCGACTGGTGGGGATCCTAGTGCGGACGATCAAAAAAGGAAGTCTGCCGGTAACCGACGGCGTCCACGCGCTCCAAATGGTGACGCTCAAGCATCCCAGGGACAAATATCTCATGGCTCATACTCATGCGCCCAAAAAGCGCGTGACCACCCATTTGCAGGAATGCCTGGTCGTGCGCTCGGGCAAGATTCGCATTGACCTCTACGCGGTACCGGAACGTATCAAATTCACGGCGGTCACGCTCAAGGCCGGCGATTGTTTCATCCTTCTTGATGGCGGCTACGGTATCCGCGTCCTCGAAGATGCGGAAATGCTTGAGTTCAAAAACGGCCCGTTCATCGAGGACAAGGTCTTGCTATGAGAAAATTGCATCTGGGGTGCTGGAAACGCGATTGGCCGGGATTCACCAACGTCGACTTGGCCGATTTTCCTCACATTCATCACAAGCGAAATGTCGACGATCTCGGACTATTCCAAGAAGGTTCCTTTGATGTGGTGTATGCGAGCCATGTGCTGGAATATTTTCCTTTACGCGATGTCCCGCGGGTGCTGGCACAGTGGCGGCGGGTTCTTGCACCGGCCGGCCGCCTCTATGTGGCGGTACCCGACTTTGACGGACTGGCGAAGGCGTACCAAAAGTTCGCAGATGTCCGACTGGTCCAGGGGCCGCTATTCGGGCACATGGAAGTCGCAACCGCAAACGGCGCGACCGCCGTGTTGGGTCACAAGGTGATCTATGATTTTAAGCTTCTTCGCGCGGTGCTCGAGGAGAACGGCTTTTCCGGCGTCCGGCGTTATGCGTGGGAGGAGATTGTCCCCGCGGGATCGGAGGATCATTCTATGGCTCATATTCCCAGCCGAGACTACCGGCAAGGTATCAGCGTGAGCCTCAACGTCACAGCGGTCAAGGCGAATGCCGCTGTTGCCGCCGCGCTGGCCGGGAAGCAGAGGGTTCTCGACATTGGGCTGCGGGCGATGAGAAAAGCAAAAAAACTGTTACCATGAAAAAAGCGCCCGTAGCTACATTCATACACCAAATGGAACCGTGGTATGGCACAGAGGAAAAAAACGCCGTCCTGGCGTATTTGGACTCGGGCGGCTGGCTCATGGAGTTTAAAAAAACAGAAGAGTTCGAAGATATGATCCGGGCGCATACCGGAGCTCGCTATTGCAGTGTCCTGCCGAATGGCACGGTAAGTCTCGCTTTGGCGCTGATGGCGCTCGGGGTCGGGCCCGGCGACGAAGTCATTGTTCCCGCCTACACGATGATCGCCACTCCCAACGCGGTACGCATGGCCGGAGCGACGCCGGTGTTTGCGGACATCGATGCGAGTCTGTGTCTGGATCCGGCGCGCGTGCGAGAAGCGCTCTCGCGAAAGACGAAAGCTGTCATGCATGTTTCGATCAACGGTCGAGCTGGCCGGCTGGATGTGATAAAAAAACTATGCCGGGATACGGGCATCTTCCTGGTCGAAGATGCGGCCCAGTCGCTGGGCTCATCGTATCGCGGTTTGCCGCTGGGCCGACACGGGATGATAGGCAGCTTTTCATTCAGCGCACCCAAGATCATCACCACCGGCCAGGGCGGGGCGCTCATCACCGATGACGCGCTCCTGTACGCAAAAATCGAGAAACTCAAGGACTTCGGAAGAGTAAAACCCGGGGTTGATGCCCATGACCATGTAGGATGGAACTTCAAGTTTACGGACCTGCAAGCGGTGTTTGGTATCGAGCAGATGAAAAAACTCCCGTGGCGCATCCGTCGGAAAAAGGCCATGTACGCCTGCTATTGCCGCGAACTTGCCGGTGTGCCCGAGGTCGGATTTATCCCGACGCTTGCCGGTGTCACTCCATGGTTTATTGATATTCTTGTGCCCGACCCTCTTGCGTTGGCGGACTATTTGAAAACCGGTGGCATCGGCTCTCGTCCGTTCTATCCGGCGGTTCCTGATCAGCCGATCTATCGCAGGACCAAGGGTTCTTTTCCGGTTGCGCGCGATGCCGCAGCGCGCGGCTTGTGGCTTCCCTCATCATCATTTCTTTCCGATGCGGACATTCGGCGAATTTGCCGCCGGATCAGGGCATTTTACCGGTCATGAAAAAAATCCTTTTTGTTTCGACGGTTTCATCGATGTTCGACAAGCCGCTCCGCAAGGCGTTTGAGCGTCTGGGATATCGCGTTGAAACCGTGGATTATCGGGGGCACTGGATTCTCGAGATCGGCCATCCCATCCACCGTCTCATGGGTCGCCTTCCAGCTCCGCTCGTTGCGCGTGCAAGGGCGTTCGCCCAGCGGCGCGTTGACCGAGCGATCCTTGCCGCGGCCGAACGGATGCGGCCCGACTACGTTTTCGTTTCAAAGGCGAAAGAAATCAGCTATGGCACGCTCGACAAGCTTCGCGCCATGGCAGTTACGATGAATTACTATCCGGAGACGACGGACCACTGGGAAACGATCCGAAAACTGGCTCCGCACTACAGCTATTTCCTCAATTACGATCGGCATATCGTCGACAGTCTGACAGCCCAGGGATATCCAAACGCCCTCTATGTCCCGTTTTCAGCCGAGATCGAACCTAATGCGTCTTGGGCGCGGCAATCCAGCTACCCCTATACTGTTTCGTTCATCGGATCCTTCGTGCCGGTGCGTTATCAGGAGCGCGAAGATCTGCTGAGTCGCGTCAAAGATTTAGGACTGAACATCTGGGGCAACAAAGCATGGCTTGCCACCTCGCTCAAGGACTTTTACCGGGGACGCCCTTCGACCGAGGAGATGTACGATATTTATCGCAAGAGCAAGATCGTCGTGAACATTGATCTTCTTTCTAGCTTTGCGGGTACGGGTGTCAACTTGCGTCCGTTCGAGATCACCGCCGCCGGAGCCATGCTCCTGAATCACGATAACCGCAAGGACATCTTCAATCTGTTCGAAAACGGCAAGGAGTTCGTGGCATTCAGCGGTCCGGACGATCTTCGGACAGCTGTTTGCCATTACCTTGAGCATGAAGACGAACGATCGGCCGTAGCTCGTGCGGGTTTTGAACGTACGCGTGACACGCACAGTTATGTCGCCCGCATGGCTGCCGTTTTTGCCGCTATCGAGCAGAAAAAGACATGAAACTTTTTTACGTCGCCAACAATCAACTGCCGACGACCAAGGCGCATGGGCTTCAGATCATGAAAATGTGCGAAGCATTCGCACGGCAAGGGGTCGACTGCACGCTGATCGTTCCCGAGCGGTCCCTTGATCCGCAGATTGCTACGGATGATCCGTTCGCATTTTACGGGGTCGAGCCGCTTTTTCCCATTTTGCGCCTGGTATCGCTTGATTTGATTCGTTGGCAGTCGATCCCCGGCATCGGCACCTTCTTATTCTGGCTCCAACAGCATTCCTTTGCCCGCAACCTTCGGGCGTATCTGCTCGGCTCCGATGGCATTGTCTACTCGCGTGATCCGTTCGCGCTTGCCGCGCTCAAGGGAACCACCTGCCGTCTCTATTGGGAAGCGCACAACGTTCCGCGCAATCTGACGGGGGCCTGGTACGGCAGGATCCTTCGCCGTTTGGACGGACTTGTTGTGATCACGCGCGGTTTAGAAAAAGCGTTTACTCGGACATATCGGGGTCCGATGCTGATAGCTCCCGATGCTACCGACGTGACTGAATTCCAAACGTCCCTTTCCAAAGCAGAAGCCCGCAGACGGCTTGATTTGCCCCAGGATGCTTCAATTGCCATGTATGTCGGTCATCTGTATCCATGGAAGGGCGTCCAGGCGCTAGTGCGAGCTCTGTCCGATCTGGATACAACATACCGCGTCGTGATCGTGGGAGGGACCGCGGATGATCGAACGGCGCTGGAAGCCGCGACGCCTCCGGATTGCCGTTCTCGACTGATCATGCGGCCGTACGTTCCGCACCCAGAAGTTGCCGGATACTTGGCGGCTGCCGATTGCCTGGTGTTGACGGGCAACCAGGACGATCCGATGGCTCGGGAGTATACGTCGCCGCTGAAACTTTTTGAATATATGGCATCACGGCGGCCCATTGTGGCCCAGGCACTGCCCTCGTTTCGCGAAGTGCTGACTTCGGACGTGGCGGTCATGGTCGAACCCGCCAGTTCCCAAGCGCTTGCGCAGGGTATCCAAACGGCCTGTCGCGACACAGAGCTCTCACAGCGCATGGTTGATGCCGCGTTTTCCGCCGTCCATGAACATACGTGGGAAAAGCGCGCTGAACAGATTCGCCGCTTTATCGAACGATGACTATCGCTTTTCTCACCAACACCATCGACCCGCACGCCGGCTGGGGCCGCTATGCCGGTGATATCATCGAGGGCGCGCGGCGGGCCGGACATACGGTCGTCGTGCTTACAGAGCGTGACAGCGGCCAGGAAGGCCATGCGATTCTCGAGCGCCGGTGGGGGATTTTTCGCGCGGCGTTCCGAGCCAGAAAGTATCTGAAGCAATGCGATATCGTACATGCCCTGGACGGTTATCCCTATGCGGTCATTGCCGCGCTGGCATGCGTGGGGTTGCGCAAGCCGTTGGTAGTTACCGCCCAAGGAACCTACGCCGTTGCTCCATTATACAACTGGCATACGGCAACATTGCTTTCGTGGGCATACCGGCGCGCAGATCGGATCATCGCCATCAGTCGGTACACGAAGGATCTCATTGCCGCACGCTTGCCGGATATTGCGATGACTGTCATTCCGCATGGCATTGACCTTGCGAAGTTCGAACGGCCTCACGAACCGTCCTCGGAGCCGTTTGTT
>CAYQNM010000024.1:7934-10735 GCA_964419015.1 uncultured Candidatus Saccharibacteria bacterium
GTGTTTCTCGAAGCCGCCGCCGCGGGTCTGCCGGTGATCGGCACGCTCGGTAACGGTATTGCCGACGCAGTGGACGACGGTGTCAATAGTATCCTGGTTCCCCAAAATGACGTTGAAAAAACAGCGCAGGCCATTGTACGGATATGTTCCGATGATGTACGATGGCAGGACATGTCCCGGGCAAGCTCTGCGTGGGCGCGCGCCCACGACCTTGAGCGGACAGTCCGGCGTTACCTAGATATTTACGAGTCCCTATGAACACATCGCTCAAGCATGCGGTCGCGGCAGTCGGCATATTCCTGGTGTCGGTTGTGTTGTACAGTTACCCGCTCTATAAAAAAGGATACACCCCCGGCGGGGATTATTTAAATTTAATCCAGGCGCGCAATTATGGCTTGGCGGGGACATACCATTATGAAAGCGACAACGGAGCATTTCTGTCTGCCGAGCGGGCTGGCCAGGAGGGCGTGGATACCGGCATGCAGAATCCGTTTACGCCGATCATCTATGGGCATCTGTTCAAGCGGTTCGGTTTTCACCCCCAATGGCCTCCCTTGATTGCCGTGGGACTCTTTGGACTTGCAAATGCCGTGTTCTTTTTGGTGATTACCCGCATATCCACATTTGCCGCCGGTTTGGTCGCCGGCCTAGCGAGCGCGGTCATGCCGGTCATGGCCGTCGGCGCCGTTTCGCCGGGCTTTTACGAATGGGGGATGATCTTTTTCGCCATCGGTCTTTGGCTCTATTTTGCCTCTCCCCGGGGGACATGGCACGCCTCGACCCGCCGGGCGATTGTTGCCACTTGTGTACTGGCTTTGGCCGCTTTGGCTCGTAATGCTTTTGCGGTTTCAGCAGGCGCAATCCTGCTGTTTGATTTTCGAGTTCATCGCTCCTGGATTCGTTCGTTGGCGATGGCTGTACCGTTGATCGCAATCTTTGGATTAACATTGACGCCCTATTCATGGCTGGGTACCGCCAACGGCTATGATGTCCGAGCCCACCAGCCGCTCCAGCAGATTGGGCATTTTTTCAACGATCCGTACACATACTATTACGATCGGGAAGCGTTTGTTAAAACCCATCTCGGCGATCCGGCGTTCATGGACCGGATTGACACCGCCTACGCCGCGCGCTTCGGATATCCGGTTGCTCTGTCGTACCGTCTCAAGGCGTATCGCGACGCTTTCTCGTTCTATCTTGGGGAGGGATTCGCCCTCACCAATATCGGTGGGCCGATCATTCTCCTGTTATGTGCCTGGGGGCTTGTCGTCCTGCGGCGCAAGGACAGGCGACTTTTTGAATTCTGCATTTTTTGGCCGATGCTGTTGCTGGCCTATTTGGTGCTGGTCAAGAGCGGAAATTGGGATCATTTCATGGAGATCATCTTCGTACCCATTTTCCTCCTGGGTGTTAGCGTTCAGGAATTGTCGTCGTTTCTCGTCGGGTCACCGCACCGCCGGCGTTTCATTCTGGCGATTGTTGCTGCGGCGCTTTTGGGACACTTGGCGTATGCGGCCAAGTGGAGGTTTCATGATACCTACGAATCCTCTAAGGCGTCCCAAGCCATTGCCATTGCTGACGTTCTGCGCGACACGCCTTCGACGGCGGTTATTGCCATGGGTATTCATGACGATGCCGTATATCGGACGGCGTATGCGAGCGACCGTACCATCGTATATTTCAACGCCGATACCATCGAGCGTCTTTCTGTGGCGGAACTCAAACACGCTTTTGAAACGTATCGGATTTCCCTGGCTGTCGGCTTTGAACCCGACGAAGCGGCCAAGATTCAACGGGCCGCACCGGCGGTAAAATTCCTTTCTCCTCTGCCATGAGCGGTGTCCTTGATACGCGCTATGCCCATGCCCGTCTGAAAAAACCGCACCTCAAGTTCCGGTACCAAGAGCGCGCCCTGGTTGCGGTCGAAACGATCCGACGATATCTTCCGAATGGCCCTTGGAACGTCGTTGACTTTGGGGCGGCCGAAGGGCTGACGCTGGTTGAAATCGCCCGTTTGCTGGGTCAGGGCGCATATACGGGCATTGAGTACGATGCCGGTTTGATTGCTGCCGCTCCCAGCTTGCCGGCTCATATCACATTGCGCCAGGGCGATATCCAATCTTCTCTGGATATTGCTGACGCGTCCGCTGATGTCGTCACGGCACTTGCGGTCCTTGAGCACTTGTCGAATCCCCATGCGGCTCTTGTGCAAGCAGCCCGTATCCTCAAGCCGGGAGGTCTTTTCATCGCTACGGCGCCAAATCCGTTCTGGGACCGTATGGCCGACGTGTTCGGTTTGAGCGCATTTGCAGGCGAGCACCATGAAATCCAGCTCGACAAAAAGATTTTTCAAGCGCTTCTCAATGGCACGAGTCTTGAATTTGCAGATTTTTTTCCGTTCATGTGGGTCCCCATCGGCTTTCTCCCGTACCTTGGCATTCCATTCCCGCCTGCGACAGCATGGAGCATTGATCGTGTGGTTGCGCGCGCGGGTATCTTGAACTGGTCGTTCGTTAATCAGTGCTTCGTGGCCAGAAAGCGTCTTTGAAGCGATAGAGAAAACCCAGGCCGATGACCACCATGAGCCAGTAGGCCACGACGGAGTAGGCGATTCCGACGCTCAAGGATTGCTCCGGCCGGGCGTAGGCGCTGAAAAAGCCAATGAGCGCGGCGTCGCGGGTTCCCATCCCGGCCAAAGTGACCGGTATTAATCCGATAAAAATAGCGATCGGCAAGTAGGTGAGGATCAAGGAAAAGGGAACCGCCGCCCGAAATGCCTGAAAAAAACAGTACGTCATGAC
>CAYQNM010000024.1:10835-14515 GCA_964419015.1 uncultured Candidatus Saccharibacteria bacterium
CGCACGAGCGATCCTGCGACGATCAGCGACAGGAGCGACACCACATCAATGACCCGTTCGGCGACGACAGCGATCACGGATTCGCCGACCGGGATTTCGTTTTTCAGGGGATAGGACTTTAAAAAGTCTCCGACGCGGCCGGGTAAAATAGTGAACGGCCAATTTGCCATGGTGATCAGAAAAATTCTTCGTGTGGAAACATGATGCCCCATGCCGCTCAACAGCGAACGCCAGCGGATCGTGTTGAGCGCCGGACTGAACGCCCCGACGATGATTCCCAGCCCCAGCCATCTCCAGCGGGCTTGAGTGAGTGTCATGCTCAAGCCGGTGACGTTGAGACTTTTGACTAACGAATAAAAAACCGCTACTGTAATCGCGGCCAGAACGGCGCCGTGCACGTAGGTTGTGCGGGTGATCTTGGGGATCGCCATGAGGAACATCCTACCATGTCGGACCGTTCTTTGAAAGAAAAAGGAGCACCCATGCGGGTGTTGGTCACTGGCGCCGCCGGATTCATCGGGTTCCATCTGGTGCAGGAATTGCTTGCGCGCGGACATGATGTCATCGGTATCGACGATGGTTCGACCGCGAGCCTTCGCCCGGTCGATGATCTCTTGGGGGATAATTTTATTCCGGTCGATATCAGCAACGAGCGGAGTCTTTCCGGGGCGGTCGACGGAAAACTTGCCACGCGGCGCGTCGATTGCATCTACCACCTCGCCGCCAAGGCGAGTATTGTTCCGTCGGTTCGACATCCCGATACGTATCACGCAGTCAACGTGACCGGAACGCTGAACATGCTGATGCTTGCGCGCGCGTACGGCATCAGTCGATTCGTTTACGCCGCTTCCGGGTCGTGCTATGGTATTCCGTCAGAACTGCCGACAACCGAGCTTTGTCCGGTCAAGCCGCTCTACCCGTATGCGCTGACCAAATTGATTGGCGAGGAGTATGTGTTTCATCTTTCGCGCCTCTACGGCATCCAAGCGGTGTCCCTGCGGCTGTTCAATGTCTTTGGCCCCCGCATGTGCCTCACCGGAGGATATGGCGGGCTGTTCAGCATTATTCTTCCCCAAAAGTTTAACGACGCCCCCGTGGTAATCATTGGCGACGGAGGTCAGCGGCGCGATTTCGTTTTTGTCACTGACGTGGCGAAAGCGTTCTGCTTGGCGGGAGAACATGCGACCATGCAGGGCGTTTTCAACGTTGGCCGAGGGCAGAGCGTTTCGATCAACGACATTTTGAAGCTCCTTCAGGTCTCCAAGGACGATATCCAGTATCTGCCCGATCGGCCTGGCGAGCCTCGGGTGACCATTGCGGACACTGGAAAAATTCAATCCTTTGGTTGGTATCCGTCGGTAAGCTTTGAGAGGGGACTCGACGCAATGCTCGAAGACCAGGCCCGCTGGAAGAGTGCACCGGTTTGGACCCGCCAGGCGATCGTCGAAGCTCAGCGCCAGTGGTATGAGTGTTTTGGAGCGAAGTCAAGTTGACGTCCACTTTTGCTTGCCCTACGATTGGGGCAAGCTTTTTAATAATCGAACAAGGAGCGAAGCATGGCGTTCAGGGACAAGATTCATTCTCCCGAAGCGCTGGCATCGCTTCTGGATAATCTGCACAAGAACGGTCGGCTGATCGTCCACGCCCATGGCGTTTTTGACCTCCTGCACCGCGGGCATCTCGCTCAATTTGAAGAAGCCCGCCGGCAGGGTGATCTCCTGGTCGTGAGCGTAACAACCGACGCTTTTGTCGCCAAGGGACCGTCGCGCCCAGTGTTCCCGTGCGTGATCAGGATGGAAATGATCGCGGCGCTCGAGATGGTGGACTATGTGACCTTCTCCGACGCGCCGGATGCAACGCAGCTTATCACACTGTTTCGGTCTGATGTGTATGTCAAGGGACGGTCGTATGTTTCCGACGCCAGCGGGCGAATTATCCTTGAGCAACAAGCCCTTGCCGCTCATGGCGGACGAATGCATTTCGCCGAAGAGGTTTCCTCGGACGAAGACAATGGGAAATTCTCCAGTACGAAGATATACCGAACATACATCAACCCTTATCCGGAGCATGTCGCATCCTTTTTGGAGCAGTTCAAACGCGCCCATCCTCTTGATGAAGTCCTTGCGGCCGTACGAAGTCTCCAAAACCTTCGGGTTCTGGTGTTGGGAGAGGCGATCATTGATTCGTATTGCTATTCCGAGCCGATGAATCTGTCGCCCAAGGGGTCAGTGGTTGCCCTCAAACACATCTCGCAGGAACTTTTCGCCGGCGGAAGCCTTGCCGGCGCCAATCACATTGCCAATTATTGCGACACGGTGCATGTGGTTGCCAGCATCGGTTCGGTGGACTCGCATGAGTCGTTTATCGCGGAGCGGCTGGCTCCCAATGTGCGGCCCCACTTCCTCAGACGCCAAGGGTTTCCCACTATTGTGAAACAGCGGCGACTTGATCTTACCTACCTTCACAAGCATACGGAAACGTATTTCATGAGAGATGACCCGCTGTGCAGCGAGGAAGAATCCTCGTTGATTGCCACGCTTGATGGGCTCATGAATGAAACAGATGTCGTTGTGGTGCTTGACTATGGGCACGGACTGATTACGCCGCGGGTTGTCGAGTATCTGGTTGCACGGGCTCCGTTTCTTGCCGTGAACACCCAGACTAACAGTGCCAACAAAGGATTCCATGTCATTAGCCGTTATCCGCACGTCGATTTCGTCTGTATCGACCATGGGGAACTGCGCCTGGATGCGCGCGATAAGATTACTCCGATTCCCGAGCTTGCGCGTACGCTTAAGAACAAGCTCACGGCCGGGACAGTCGCCATCACGTTGGGGCATAACGGATCGCTGGTCATCGGCGGGGAGTCCGAGGCAGTAACGCCGATCATCGCCCGGCAAGTTGTAGACACGATCGGCGCCGGAGATGCGTTCTTCTCGATAGCGGCGCCATGCGTCGCCAGCAATGTGCCGCCGGATGTCACCGGATTTCTGGGCAACGCTGTCGGCGCGCTGGCGATCACCTATGTGGGGAACAAGCTGTCGGTAACCAAACCGATGTTGTTCGAACTGCTCAATTCGGTATTGGCCTAGGAGGGTGCCATGACTCTACCGCTCGAAACGTATTGCACTCGAGTTATCCAGGGGATCCTGGGAGCCGCCATCTCCGATGCAGCGAGTCCGATCGGGCTTGCCGACGGCCTCGTGAAGATTCAGGAACTGCTGGCGAGCATCCGCGATGTTCCATCGAAAATCATGTTTGTCGGCAACGGCGGAAGCGCCGCGATCGCCAGTCACATGGCAATTGATTTTGCCAAGGCCGGGCGCATGCCTGCCCAGGCGTTTAACGACGGAGCATGGCTGACCTGCTTGGGTAACGACTACTCGTTCGCCCAAATTTTTGCCAAGTCGATTGAACTGATCGGCCGCCCCGGGGATGTTGTGGTGGCTATCTCAAGTTCCGGCCAGTCCGATGATATCCTCCAGGCCGTATCCGCAGGGCGCAAAAAGGGGTGTCGCATCATCACCCTATCTGGATTCGAACCGGATAATCCGCTCCGACACATGGGGGATTACAACATTTATGTTGCCGCGCCGGACTATGGCACGGTGGAGATTGCGCACTATATGATTCTCCACTATCTGCTTGATGTCATTTGCGTTAAAACATAAAAACAGCCG
>CAYQNM010000025.1:0-14309 GCA_964419015.1 uncultured Candidatus Saccharibacteria bacterium
CCTACGCTGCGCTCATCCCCCAGAGTCCTCAGGTCATACCTTCCGGTCCCTGGGGTCCCACAGTCGCTCCACCCCGGACAAGGCAATCTCTCTTCTCCCCCGGAGCCTCCGGATACCCCAGGCGGGATTCTCGGAGCGTGATCCGACGCGAGAGTAAGGCACGGCGCCAGTCAGGCGCCGATGCCGTGCCCGCCTGGGGTATCCGAGGCGGGAAGGGGGAAGTTTATTTTCCCTTTAACAATTCCGCAAACTCTTTCTGAACTTTTGCAAGCTTGGGGTTGATTACAAGTTCGCAGTAAGGCGCATTCTTGTTGCGCGCATAGTAATTCTTGTGGTAGTCCTCGGCTTCGTAAAATGCATCCAGAGGTCTGATCTCGGTTACGATAGGAGTACCTCCGGGATGCGACGCATTCAGCTCCTGGATGAATGCCCGCGCCTGACGCTCCTGTTCCGACGTCGTAGTAAAAATAATCGAACGATACTGCGGCCCGACATCGTTGCCTTGACGGTTGATCGCCGTCGGATCGTGCGATGCGAAAAACACGGTGAGTAAATCGCGGTACGTCACCTGTGCAGGATCAAATTCGACGCGCGTCACTTCGGCATGGCCGGTTGTCCCGCCGCAGACTTGTTCATAGGTCGGATGCGGCACCGAACCACCGGCATATCCCGGCGTTACCGACGCGACGCCCTTGAGCATCCGAAAGACGGCCTCCGTGCACCAAAAGCACCCGCCTCCGAATACAGCAACTTCGCCATGCGTATCCATGTATGGCAGTATAGCCTATTTTCTCACTCTCAAAAAGCAAAAGCCGACAGAAGGTCGGCGAAAAAGTCGAACGAAGAGATCAGAAGCGAGCGAGACGCATCGCGGCGTACAAAACCGTAATGCCCGCAATGGTCATGATCGTGGTCCCGAGAGCGGGATGTTCATGATGACTTTCTGGAAGCAAATCGCTTGCTCCGATGTAGAGGAAGAACCCGCAAAAAACTGCCAAGACCAATCCAAGGAATTGCTGCGTCGGTGAACAGATACCGGTGGCAAGGATGCCGACTCCGGGAGCCAGCGCATCAACAGCTAGCCAGCAAAGCGCCAAGCGCCTGTTCCCGTCATTCCTGAAAATAAGACTCACGGTGTTGATGCCGTCAGAAAAATCATGAACGACGATCCCCATCGCAACAGCAATCCCGACCCCTACGGAAACCTTGAACGCCAAGCCGATCGCTACGCCGTCCAAAAGGCTGTGGAGGGATAAGCTTCCGGCCCTCCACCATCCACGGTGATGGCGACTGATCCAGGCTTCTTCCTGATCGAAGTGGAGGATCGCCAGGCGATCGAGCACAAGATATCCCGCAAACCCCAACGCAATCATCGAAGCCACCGTCTCAATGCCGTATGCCGGACCGGCTAGACCGACGGCCTCGGGCAAAAGGTCAAAAAAAGCGACCCCGACGACCGCCCCGGCGCTGAAGCCGAGAATAAGATGGAGCTTGTCCTTAAACTTCAGAGCGAACCATCCGCCCAGGAAGGTGACAATCAGGGCCGCAATGCCAATACACCAGAGAATCACCGGCTCCCTCCTTGCCTATCACCTCATCCGAAGCGACATTCTAACCTTTATTTTATAATGAGTCAAGGAAACGTCGCGGCAATGGTTACAGTACTTCGATTGTCTTTTGGCGACTGATAGTACCGGCAATAATCCGCACCCGCGATGGCGCGACGTCCAGGAAATTCGCAAGAGCCTTGATGATGGCGGCATTCGCCCGGCCTTGAACCGGCGGCTCTTTTACGGCCACGACAAAATGGGTCTCATCGGTTTTTTCGACGCTTTCCTTGCTTGCTCCCGGTTTGGCGGTAATAAACAGCTTCATGCCCTTTTATTTTGCTGAAAGGTACCACAGCGCAAGCGGTGCCGCCCAGTTTGCCGAACGCTCGACAAAATCAAGAACCGACTGTCCAACCAAGGGGCGAACCAAGGCGGTCCAAAAACCCCAGAACGTCGCCCACAGAAGAACGGGACGAATCGGCCGGAATAGGACAATTGCCGCAACAACGAGGTCAGAAATGCCTATAAGCAATAAAAGAGTCGTTGCAGTCGGAGCGGCGACGTGAATCATCTGGCTGATCCAACCGACCCAATCCTTTTTACCGCCGATGGCCAGCAACCCGTGGCCGACGAATTCCCCTGCTACGCCTACACGCAATACCCATTCCATTTTTGTACGGTGTGTCATGATTTCAGTATACCCCCTTGGTTATGCACACTCAACAGAGAAACCCCGCACAGAGGCGGGGTTGTCGAGATGGGTTCTAGAACCTATCTCAACAATGCTTTTCATGCCGAAATCTATGAATTCCGAGCGAAAGGGCAGGAAATTGAGGAAGAATAGTCACTACTATTTTGACGAGATTTCCTGTCCTTGTAGCCGGAATTCAGAAATTGCAGGCGAAAGGGTGTTGTTGAGATGGGTTCTAGTATTTGCGGGACATGAGCGCGCGGACATCTTCCGGCGTGAGAAGATTATAGATACGCACCCAGTCCGTCGCGATCTGGTACTGGGCCGCCGCCAGACCGATGCGGCCGGCGCACACCTGGTCGTGAAGATAATTCTCGACAAGGTCTTTTTCGTGGAACCCGGGAACGGGAACGGCCGGCTCGGGAAACAGGTTCGCGATATCGTTGCTCCCCCCAAGCTCAAGCGGCACAAGGTGGTCAGCTTCGTATGCACCTTTCGCCTGGGGATATGCCAGCCCGTATTCCGCATAGACCTTTTTCTTGGTTGCGACGGAAACGTTTCGAACTTCTTTGCTGTATCCCTTGACGCAAATCCGCGCAGGATCCGCATCGACAAACACGGCGCCCGGCGTACATGCTGGATCGGGCAAGGGGCCGCGTATCAGGCAACCGCTCGTCTTGGATCGAACGGCAAGTCCTCGATGCTCCGTCTCGTTCTCCGCGAACAACGCCCGGAGTCGTTCGACGGCGTTATCATGCGCCACGAGCATCCGTTCCTGGTGCACATACTGGAAGCTGGCAACCGCGGCAATGACCAAAGCGACGAAAAGATAGAATTCGTATCTGCGTCCCATACCGCCGCACACTATAGCACACCTCTTTTCTTGGGACAACCGTCAGGTTTGTCAACAGGTTACTTGACGAAAGATATTCTTCTCCCCATACTGGATGTATGCACGACATTCAAAAAGCACTTCTGCGGGTTTCGGTATCGCATAACCTAGGCGAATTAAGTTTGCGCGAGATCGGCAAACTCGTCGGCGAGATGTCTCCTCAAAAGATCAAGCACCATCTCCTTCAGCTCGAGCGCAATGGTCTCATCCAGCTCGACCGCCTAGCGAAAGTCATGGTCAAAACCGCCCCCGGCCCCGTCCGCAAAAGCTCGCTCATCGCCATCCCGATCCTGGGCACCGCCAACTGCGGCCCCGCGACCGCCTATGCCCAACAGGAGGCCGAGGGCTACCTGCGCGTATCAGGCAAACTGTTGAGTAAGAAAAAGGGTCTCTTCGCCATCAAGGCGTCGGGATATTCCATGAACAAGGCCAACATCAACGGCGAATCCGTCGAGGACGGCGATTACGTGCTCGTCGATCCCACCTGCACCGCGATCAGAAACGGCGATTATGTCCTCTCGATCATCGATGGTATGGCCAACATCAAGCGCTATTTCAAGGATACCGACAATCAGCGCATCATCCTCTTGTCTGAATCCAGCGCGAACTTCTCCCCCATCTTCATCCACAAGGACGACATGGACAACTACCTCGTGAACGGCAAAGTCATCCAAGTCATCAAAAAGCCAAAGAAAATCCTCTCTCGCCTCAAGCAGTTCATCTACTCCTGACAAGCGCCAGCTTCTCGCCCCACATCATACAAGGGCTTTGAGTAATGCCTCCCGGCCCTCATGGGTTTCGGCAGAATACGGCACGATGAGGTTGCTCGGTATCTGTTCCTGGATGCGTTTGAGTTGGTGCGCACGCTCGTTCTTCCCTAGTTTGTCGATCTTGTTGGCAACCACGGTGACCGCGTGTCCATGTTCTTGGAGATACGCCAGCATCTCCACGTCCTGATCCGTCGGGCCGACTTTGGCATCAATGATCAGCACAATCATGCGTGATGCAACCGGCTCCTCAAGGTACCAAAAGATCAACCGGCGGAGATGCTCCTTTTCCTGCGGTGCCATGCGAGCATAGCCGTATCCGGGCAAATCAACGAAATACGTCGCGGTGTTGACCAGGAAAAAGTTGATCTCCCGCGTCTTGCCCGGCAAGGGGCTCGAACGGACGAGGTCCTTTTCGCCGGTCAGTGAATTGATGACGCTCGACTTTCCGACATTAGACCGCCCGATGAACGCAACCTGAACCCGCCCGTCATGCATGATGGGATCCGTGCCATTCACTCCTCTTACGAATACTGCTCTTTGAATCATGATCGTTTAAACCTTCAGCGAGCCGCGAAAGCCCCGGGCGGCGTAGTATGATTCTGCGCCATTGTGATAGGTGAAAACGGTGCCGTAGCGGCGATCGCAAAAAATGGCACCGCCGAGTTTTCTGATATCGGTAGGCGTTTTCACCCAACTCGACGTCTTCGTATCGAATTCGCCCAGTTTCTGCAGGTCGCGGTAGTGTTCTTCCGTTAACAGTTCGACGCCCATATCATCGGCCATATCACATGCGCTGTTTTTTGGTTTTGCCTCTTTCCTTCCATTCAGCGCCTGGCGATCATAACACAAACTTCTGCGTCCTTTGGGACTTTCCGGTGAACAATCATAGAAAATGTACTCGCCCGTCTTTTTGTCATATCCGACAACATCCGGCTCACCGCCCGTTCGTTCCATTTCATTGAGCGACCACAGTTTTTTAGGATGAGCTTTCAATCTTGCCAGCACATCAACCCATGCAATACCTTCATGCCGCTCCATGTTTTTCTCAAACCGACCTCTGAGTATATCAAGTAGCTCTTCCTTCTTTTTGTGTGTTAATTCTTTTTTATTCATCATTTTCTTTTATAAGTCTTTTCTTTTGCACCGTCTACTTGCGATTCAGATACCAAAGCAAAACCTTCAAGGAACGTGTCGTCGAAGGGTTTTATTCCGTCACGCAAAACCATATCAAGACAGTGTAAGACAATGACATCGACAAGATTATGCTGGAGTAAATAATTGTTCAATACCGAACCACTAGAAACAAGAACATCGTCATTTTGGTTGATTGCTTCTTCGGGACTTCCAACGACTTCGTAACCGGACTTTGCCCCGAAACTCTCATCATGACTTACCACTATCTTTCTCAAATCTAATTTCTCAAAAGGATGTAAAAGATCGTCTCCATAGCTTTGAAACGCATCATATGTTTTTCTGCCCATTACAAAAATTGAATACTTTTTAAACACATCAAGTACTGTTGGCCAGAATGAATCGGGAATAAAACTCTCATCACGATCCTTGGTCATGATGTAGCCATCAGCAGAAACGACATTATAAAGTGTGACCATATATTTAATGCCTGATATCCATAGCGAAACCCAATAGTTCGGTCGGAGTCACTTGACCGTCTTAATAATTAATAAGGATCATTGAATTACTCCAGAATCATTTCGGGAATGCCCATGACTGGAACCACCGAACATGGTATTTTTCAGCATAGTCACGGCAACCATGGTAGTGATAGGAGCAGCAATGACTAGTCCGATACTGCCAACAAGGGTTCGTACAATTTCGGTGGCAAATATTTCATTACTTAAGGTTTGCCATACGTTTGATTGTTCGGAATAGAACAAGAGTAATAGGGGCAAAAATGCGCCCACATAAGCTATGGCCAGAGTGTTAACGAGGGCTCCAATATGCTCACGGCCGATACGCGTGGCTCTTTTGTATAATTCCGTTGCGTGCATTTTTGGTGAAGCTCTTCGTAACTCCTCAACAGAAATTGCCTGACCGATTGCTATGTCGTATAAAATACCCAATGATCCTATGAGTATACCCCCCAGCAAGAGACCTACGAAATTCAAATGACGTCCATAATTACCGACGCTCAAGTACAGCGTCTCTTCGTTTTCTATGCCGCTGAGTCTGGCAAAGTGAACGGCATAGGAGGCAAACAATCCGACAACCGTAACCGTCACGATCATGCCCACTACAGCTGCGGTAGTCGTTCTATTAAATCCGTGAGTTATATAGGATCCTAAAGTAATAATCAGGACGGATACACCGATGCTCAACCAGACGGGCGAGAGACCATGAAGCAGGCCCGGCAAAAGAGCGAACACAATCAAGGCCAAACTCCCGGCAAGACTTGCCAAGCCCCTAACACCTTGCCATCCTCCAAAGATAAAAACTAAAGCAACAAAGAGCAAAACAAGCCAGCCAAGTTGTGGCAAGCGATAGACTCCCGCAAATCCAATTCCATGTATAGTGGGGTTACCCCGCTCGTCGATACCCAAAGCCAAGTTCACTCTGTCGTTCAGCTGCAACGGGCTGATATCATTTTCCACTTCCACTGTTCTTCCCTTAAAGGGGCCTTCCAATATCTGCACTTCAAGATCTTGAATTGTTTGTTGAACTCCCGAGCCGGCCGTATCTTCCATTCGCTCGCTTACAATCTTACTGATTTTCCCAAGAGTGATGACAACATTACTATCAGTATCATCAACAGCAAGTGTTGAGTGAAAAGTGAAAAATAAACAGAAAGCAAAAAGGGATATTTTGAATATTCTGTTCATGTGTATTTATTCTTCGCTCCCCGCTCAGTCGCTCGCTCTCCCCGGGTTGCCTCCTTATTAGTGGTGATGAGATCTAACTTTTGTTGACGGTTCCATCCTTTAATTTCAGATTCTCTCTTGAGTGCTTCGGATCGGGTCGCATACCGTTCAGTGTACAAAATTCTTACCGTGTGTCTTGATCTCGTATAATTCCCGCCGACGCCGGCTTTATGTTCGTTAAATCGCCGAGCGACGTCCGTCGTAATTCCCGTATAGATACTTTTATCGCCACACTCCAGAAGATATACGAAATAGATGGTATTCATCTTTGCTGTTTCATACTAATCATGTAACGCCCAACTGCCAGAAAATAAAGCTCCACTTATCGGCATCCTCTTCGATGCGGCGTGAAATATCTGAAGCCCCGCCGTGGCCGGCATTTCTCTCAAGCCTTAATAAGATTGGATTCTTTTTGTTCACTTCCTGCAACCGAGCGGCCATTTTGAAAGCCTGGCCTGGATGAACCCGGTCATCTTTATGGGAGGTTGTAATCATTGTCGCCGGGTATTCTACTCCATCCCTGACATTGTGATACGGACTGTAACGTAACAGATATTCAAACATCTCCGGATCCTCGGCACTGCCCCAGTCGGGAATCCAATGTCGGCCGCCATGAAATAAATGATAGCGAAGCATGTCAACAACCGGCGCACCCATAAGCACTGCTTTCACTAATTCCGGTCGTTGTGTTATGACCGCCCCGACCAAAAGACCGCCATTACTTGCGCCAGAGATAGCCAGACGGGCTGAATCAGTATAGTTGTTTTCAATGAGCCATTCGGCCGCCGCGATAAAATCATCGAAGGTATTTTGCTTTTGCTTTTTAGTCCCGGCTTTGTGCCACTCTTCGCCAAATTCTCCTCCACCTCGAATATTGGCAGTTACATAGAGACCGCCGCGTTCCAGGAGCGGAATGATGCTCTTCATAAACGCAGGTTTCATACTGATGTTAAATCCGCCATATCCATGTAAGACGGTCGGGTTCTTGCCATTTTGCCGGAGTCCTTTTTTGTAGACCAAAAACATGGGAACTTTTGTGCCATCCTTTGATGAATACCAAACTTGATCGGCGGTTATATTTTCGATATCGACTTCTACTTTTTGCTGCTTAAAAATAACGGGCATATCGGTTTCAAAGTCAATCCGAAAGATAGTGTGCGGGTAAGCAAAAGAATTGAAACTGAAAAATGCTTCTTTGCCATCGACTTCACCAGCAACGCCATGACAAGTGCCTAACGTCGGGAATTCAATCAGCCGCTTGAAATCGCCAGCGAGAGTATACTCCCTCAATATTGAATAAACGTTTTCCTCGGTGACCACGAACATCTTGTCGCCGATAATCGAAAATGTACTAATGATCCGATCTTCCTGTTCCGGAATAACGGCCTGCCAAGCATCCATGCCTTTATCAATATCGTCTAGCGGGACTCTAAAGATTTTGCCTTTTGGTGCCTTGTAGTTCGTGTCGATGTAAAAGTAATCGCCGCGGATCATGCCCGAAAAGTAGGTATCGACATCGGCCTGTATGTTTTTGACAACGGGCTTAAAATCTTGTTCGCCTTTCTGAAGATTGCGAATGTAAATTTCGGATCGCCGACGTGGTTCTGATGCGATGCTGACATGAAGAACCAAATACCGACCATCATATGTTGCGTGAGCACCAGCCCAATCCTCCTTGGCCAAATTTTCACCATAAACCAAAGCATCGCTTTCGTAAGAAGTTCCGAGAGTGTGATAATAAACTTTCCTATGAAACTTTTCTTCTCCTTGTGGGACATCCTCTTTCCGACGGGTGTACCAAAATCCTTTGTTATTGATATTCCAAGTGGCCACATCCGGATAGAGCTCCGCCGGAATAACGTCCGCGAGAATCTCGGTCGTATCGACATTCATTACATACAGTGCTTTTTGATCATTTGATGCCTCAGATAAAAGATAGGTAACGAATGTGGCGTCCTTCGAGGGAGAATATCCAGCTAAACTTATTGGCCGGCCTTTCTCTTTTGAAAGTTTGTTGGGATCAATTAAGACTCGGGGCTCGCTCTGCAAACCTTCTTGAACATATAAAACAGAGTGGTCTTCGTCGGCCATTCGTTTCATAAAAAAGTATCTACCCTTGCAAGGACGTGGGAAGCCAAGCGTTTCTTCTCGGTATAGCTTTTCAAATTCTTGTTTCAGATCAGCCCTCGCGGATAGATTGTCGAGCATTGACCGAGTGTATTGATCTTGATTATCAAGCCAACTTTTCACTTCAGGACTATCGATGTCTTCAAGCCAGCGATAGGGATCAGTAATAGTGTGCCCGTGGAGATCCTCGGATATATTTTCTTTCCTAGTTTTAGAAATGTATTCCATGTTAGTTCTCATTCCGAGCAACCTACCCGCCGAGGGCGACCAAGGCCATGACCGAGACTGGTACATTAGTCTTCCGAAGTGTGAGACGTTATTTCAGCAATCTGCCTGTCACATTCTTCTACAATAGTGTCCACCTGTGCTTCGTAGGCTTCCTGTGCAATCGTAGCATACTGATCAAGTGATTCTTGAACTAAACCGGCAGCAAAGAGAACGTCGGCTCGTTTGAGATCAGTTTGCCATCGTTCATCTTCACTCATTGACTCTCTACGATCCCACCACTCTCGAAACAGTTTCCGAGATGTTTCGCTGTATAATCCTTCAGCACGCAGGGTGCGAATAAGATGCTCTTCAAAGTTTTCTTCTCTCTCTACCTTGGGAGTGTTTGGTTTTTCGAATGACATAAGTTTATTTTACTTGTTATAAAAATCTTCACCAAATCCTTGCGAGATCATCATCACAATCGCATACTCCAAACCTGCCCTATTCGCCCATCTTCAATTTTAAGTTGAGTTATTCGGACAAAGCCCATCTTATCGTAGAATCCCCAATTACTTTCCCACGCCTTCGAGCTAAAAACTACGATCTCGGTATATCCGGATTCTTTTGCCATCTCTCTCATTTTTTCAAATAATGCACGGCCGACACCATGTTGCCGGTCACGAACAAAGAAAGTATAAAGCTCCACCGGATTAGGTGTTTTGACAAAGGGAAGCATCTTGGAAGGAGCTTTTCTGAATCCAAGAATTCCCACGATAACACCGCCCTTATCCGCTACAAGGTATCGGAGATCAGATCCTTTTGCCTCCTGGCCACCCTCAAGTACTTGCTGAACACGATTTATAAAATAATCCCTATCTTCGGACTTTGTATAATATGAAGAATAGATCTCTCTGATGCCTGAAAGGTCTTTTTCTTCGACTGGGCGGATAGTGGTGATGTCATTTCGGCTATTCATTTTCTTGCTGTTGCAAACAACAATTCCCAACCCAATTCATACCCTTCTTCGATAGGGTATTCTAAGCGTTTTTGAGGTCCTTAACCAGAGACCATTTGACCAGTCTCGGTCGGGGGTTCACTTTTAGCATTTTCAAAAAGCTCGTGAATTTTTATGCCAATTTCTGATCGTTTTCCTTCGTCGTTTTCTACAAAAAACTCCTCTATCATTGTATCGAGTTTCTCCATCCTTTCCTTATCTTTCACAACGCCCAGATAAGATAAAATCTCTAGCGAACCCTTGCCGAAAGCATGTTCTATGTCCTTTAAGTTTAAAATAAAACTTTGAAATTGGCCTCGCTCCATATCAAGAAAGGCTTGCTGCTGAGTAATACCCTTTTTCAAAGATATCTTTTTTATAATCGCCTCCAAAATAGAACCGTAGCGCATGTAGTTATAAATTGGTCCTTGTATATCTTCGTGCGATATACCGAGATCATCCAATGCATCTACATTTTTAAGAAGAACTGCATGGGTTGTATAATCGTTCATCAGCTCATTAAAACCCCTTAATCTATCTTCTCTTTCTGGCCCTTTCCACGGTGAACGAATACGATAACCGACTCGGGCGTCATAAACATTAGACTCCCTATCAGCATAAAACCTTTGCGTTGACGCTCTATGGATTAGTTCGTGTAAAATACGCGAAAGTGCTCTAGCCTTATTATCAATTCTATCTTTGTTAACATATACGGCATCTAGCGTTGACCGGAAGAACGCTAGTCCATCAAAGTCTGGAAATTTACTTTTAAAAACTTCCGCGGATAATATATGCACCTGCTCAAACGAAATTGGCTTATAGGATTCAAGTCCCAGGAATTTAAATTCTTTTTCTATAAGAGAATTTGCAGTTTTAATAATCTTGATCTCTTCGTCTGTCTTTTCTAGTTCTCCTTCAATTGGTTCCCGTGACTCTTTTGCCCAAGTTTTAAGAGCATCATCTGCTTTGGACTTTTCTTCGGCTGAGTATTTTCTTCCAATGAATTCGGGTTTTTTCATATAGTGGGGGCTGTGCGAGCATATAACTTACCAGTCTCTTTTGTGGCCATTTAACCAGAACTGACCAGTTTCGACTTCAGATGTTGCAAGATTATAGATGCTTAAAGCTGCATCTTTTGCTTCTCCGGGAGCTTCATCACTACCCATGTCAGTTTTCACCCATTCTGGATCAAGGCAGGACACGATAACCCCGTTCTCTTTGAGACGGCCGGCCAGCGAGCGAGTATACATGTTTAAAGCGGCCTTAGAAATCTTGTACGCTGGCATAAAACCATCATTCTGGTCGCCTAGTGCCCCAGCTCGAGAAGAAATATTGACAATATGCTTTATGGAACCAGAAGCCGCAAGTATCTTTTCTGTAAAATCAGCGGTTCCAATTAAATTCACTTCTAACGTCTTGCGCAATTTAGTAATATCCAATACAAGCTCCTCCCATTCTTCTACGTTGATACCTGCATTATTGATAATAATTTCTATTTCTTTTCCAAAGCTCGAAATGCATTCTGCTGCTGTTTTGATACTTTCAGGACTGCTTAAATCAAGTTGAAATATCTTCAAATTCTCGTGCTTAAGAGGACCGTTACCCGAAGTAGATGTTCCCATTACAAAATACCCTTCATCTAAAAACTTTTTGGCTGTCGCTAGTCCTATGCCCCTACTTGCGCCTGTTATTAGTATAGTTTTCATACAATGATATGTATGTATCCACACTTATACGTTATGTTGTTTAATTGTTTTGGAGAGTATCAACAAGGCGAATAATGCGACCGGTAAAGAAATAATAGCAGTTTCGGGGGTAAGATTGCCCAGGAAGAACAGGACCACAACACTAACATAGGCACATACCAAACTCCAAAATACGGCCGACTTTTTAAGGGTCCAATAAAGAGTTCCGAAGACAACCGGAAACAAGGCTAGATTAAGGCTGGCAAGCGCCAACCCGAGATGTAAAATGTTTTGATAAAAGATAGCGATAAGTATGGCAACGAGCACAAGGGTGACCATAAAAAATCTTGTAAGCTTCCTCATCGACCTCTCTGTATATTTTTTTGAGTAGTTCTGAAGGTCACGAGTTAATATTGAGGATATGACAAAGGTGACTGTATCGGAAGAAGAAAGTGCCACAGCATACAAGAGAACCATGCCAAACGCTTCAAGGGCTGAAGGTAAAAGGTTTTTAAATCCTGTGACAAGCGCATCTTCCGGCAGTATGTTGGGAAAAAACTGTTTTGTCGCGAGCCCCAAAATGCTAATAACAAGGCCTAGTAAAATTAAGGCTAGGCCGGAATATCCAAGTCCTCTTTTCAATGTCTTAGCATCTCGAGCAGCAAATATTCTCTGCCAGATATCTGGCGCCACCATAATGCCAAGACCTCCAAGAATAAGAAAACCAATAATATTTCCAATACCCGCTCCCATAAGATTTACGTTGGAACTATCAAAGTGAGTCTTATCGAAAAGAAAAACGGCAACGATAATCGTCATCAGAATCATGACCAGAAACTGGAAAAAGTCTGTTTTAACAACCGCCTTAAAACCCGCAAGGAAAAGATAGGTAAGAATAATTCCCCCGCCAATAAAAACAGCTAGAGAATATGGGATGGGGAAAATTCCTGATAATATCTTGCCACTTGCGATAAGGCCGATAATGAGAAGGAAGAAAAACTCCGTGATTAAAAGTAAGGTAAACATCAGTCCATTCCGTTTCCCCAGTAAACGATAGAAGTACTCCGGCATTGAATAGACCTTGAGTTCATCAGCTTTCTGCTTAATGCGTGCTGCGTATTTACGGAGCAGTAAAAATCCAAGCGCGATACCTACAAATAGCCAAGCGGCAGAAAGGCCATATTGAAAAACATACCCAATATAGATCGAGAGTACGGCTCCATCGAAGAATCCCGCACTCATGGTAGCAGCTAGCTGAATGCCGCTGACATTTCTTTCAGCTATCATAAAACCCTCTTCAGTTTCTTTGTGAGAAGCAAAAATACCAATGAGCAAGGTAACGAGAACGTATACACCAAAAAATAATATACTGAGTCCCATTAAAGATTTACCTATTTAGCCAATTCGTTATACAAGCAGCCATTTCTTTTTCTCTGCCGAAATAACTATGCGGCGCTCCCTCGATAATATCAATGTCAAAAACTGGAGCATTGGTAGCTTTACTTTTAATAACTTCTAGAGCATCTTTTTGTGGCAAAATAGCTGCATCATCCTTCTCTCCAAGAAACGTGAGGGTGGGAATTCTTATCTCATTAAGTAAAGAGTTCTTTTCTTTATCGTAAGTATTAAAAATATCTATTGGGTTGTTCCGGGTGCTAAAGTCAGCGTAGGTATTCGCAGACAGATAATAGCAATCCCATACTTTTTGGGATAACAACTCTCCTCCCTTGTCTCCTGATATCATTTGTTGAGCCTGTTTTAATAAACCATCGTGGTAACTTTCTTTTTCTGCTAGACCTACCATGTCCGGCGGAGACATTAGGATAAGTCTCTTAATCCGCGGATCTTGAGTCTTGGCCATATAGTATGCAACTTTTACTGCTCCCAAACTATGTCCGCATAAAGTAATATCGTCATAACCTTTTTCTTCAAGGAAATCTATGGCCGGCTTTATATCCAAAAGACATTCTTCAAACTTTTCGTAAGCATTTCCGATTCTTTTGTACTTTTCTTCCGATCCGGCCACTGGAAAGTCAGCGATAATATCGTGACCTCGAGTGTTAATACTCAAAAAGGCATATGAGTTTTTATTCAACTCATCGGCCATAAAATCCAAAAATCTATTCTCGTAAAAATTACCACCCATACCGTGAATATGCAGGAGGGCCTTCTTTGTTTGTTTTTCGGGATGATACATTATCCCCTGAAGAATGAGTTGGTCCTCGGTTGTAAATCTTATAAATTCTGTATTCATACTTTAATTTTATCACATCCCATGCTTCTCGAACTATGCTCAAGTTGGCACCTCGGCTTGCTGGCCTCGGCACCTCCTCACCTTCGTTCGTCGGCTGCGAGCTGTTGAGGATGTTAGAACCTGGCTAACCAAGCCAGCTATTATGCTCCTAATTTACTCTAAACTAGAGCTTTTGTCATTCTTGAGCAAACTGAACGATTGAATATTATGTTTGGTTGTTCTTGAGGTAATCTTCCATCAGTTTAACGTCATCAATATCTTTC
>CAYQNM010000026.1:0-2548 GCA_964419015.1 uncultured Candidatus Saccharibacteria bacterium
CGAGTCTTTTTACGGATTTCTTTGGCCGATTTGCGGCGCAGATAATAGAGCTTCGAACGGCGCACGCCGGCCTTTTTGACGACCTCGATCTTTTCAATGGACGGCAAACGCAGGGGAAGGAGCTTTTCGACGCCGTACCCGCCGGCAATTCTGCGTACAGTGATCGTGGCACCCGCCTGATTGCCGTGTTTGCGGGCGATGATCAGTCCTTCAAAGACCTGGTTCTTGGCTTTTTCTCCTTCTTTGAGTTTTTGGTGGACTTTGACGGTCCAGCCCACGCGCAAATCGCCGAAGCGGTTTTCGGGGGCGAACTTCGATATGTATGCCGAGAGCTTATCCATAGCCAGGCTATTCTAGCGCAGAAAGGACTTTTTGTAAATCCTCCGGCAGGTCGGCCTCCAGGACGAGGGATTTTCCGTCGGGGGCCGTGAATTCCAGCCGCTGAGCGTGCAGGAACAGGCGACCCAGTCCATCCGGCCGGGCCAGGGACTTCGGGGCATAGAGTGCATCGCCGGCGATGGGATTTCCGATGGATTTCAGGTGGACGCGGATCTGATGGGTGCGTCCGGTGCGCGGGGAAACTTCCAGGAGCGCGTAGTTCGTGAACGACTGCAGGGTACGATAGTCTGTCACGGCGTCTCGCTCAACAAGTGTTTTCTTTCCCTTGATCGCCGCGGTCTGTTTGGCGCCGATTTTCCCCAAAGGCGCATCAATGGTGCCGCGCGGGGGGTTCGGATGCCCGTGGACGAGGGCGAGGTAGGTTTTACGCACGTCCCTTTGCTGGAAGAGGTTCTTAAAATAGAAAAATGCCTCGTTCGTTTTGGCGACGATCATAAGGCCGGATGTTTCCTTGTCCAAGCGATGCACGATGCCGGGGCGGATCGGGTCTTCGCCTACAGTGCCGATATGAGGATAGCGCTCCCGAAGCAGATCAACAACGGTGGTTTGGGGATCAGTAGGCGACGTTTTGTGGACAGCAATGCCCGATGGCTTGTCGATCACAATAAACCCCGGTTCTTCGTAGATGATGGAGAGTTCCATGTACAAGTAGTTCTCGACAAAAGATAACAAAAAGAAGAAGGGTTCGCTACTCTATGTGCGAACCCCTTTGAAGTCATTTCATCTAGCCATTCCACCATGTTGCTATTCCGGGTGCATTTACGGCGTCCTGGTATCCTTGTTCGATTGTTGCGGCTAGTTTCCGAAGCCGGGTGTCAATTCGTCGCATCGGTAGCGACTGCGATGGTCTAATAACATAGACGCTTTTTCTCTTGCTCAAGGCCGCGATGCGTCGGTTGAACGAGTTGTATTCTTCCGGCATACCGCAGATTTTCTCTTGCAATGCCAAGGGTTCCCCACGGAGCAACAGCCAGCGCAGTACGTGGCGTGTGAGCAAGAGTTTCTTGATGGGTCGGTTCGGCCGTGTCAGTACGACAAGGACCTTCGGATCGTTGCCAACTTGCGAAAGCCCAACCGTATCCCCGATTGTGCCATCGCAATATCGGCGCCCCGCCAACTCTACATGCTTTCCGTAGAAGTAGGGAATCGCACAGCTTGCCCTCAACAGCTCGTAGAAGTCGAGGGGTGTGTTCTTGGAAAAGAATGCGGAGCGGCCGGTTTCCGTTTCGGTCACCCCGATGTCGAACGCAATCGGACTTTTCCGAAACGAGTCTAGGTCAAGCGGATGGCGTTCTCGTACGGCGTTGTCAACGAGGAAGTCAATGTTGATGACGCCGTGTCCACGCTTGTGATGCCACAGATCCACGAAGCGACCTGATTCGAGGAGATAGTACCAGATCGGTTCAATGAGATCCGTCTGGCCGCTTACCAGATAGGCATAGACCGCCGCGGCTCCGGAACTTGCCACGATCCGCTTGATCTTATCGAAACCAAAACGTTCACGAATCGCACTGATGACACCGGCATGGTATGCCGTAACCATGCCACCACCTTGCGCGACGATCGTAATATCACTCACGCCAATCCTCCTTACTTTATGTTCTGTGCACTACCGTACAAAATGGATGTCGCCGTGTCAATTCTTGTTTGACAGCCGACTTCGACATGCTTCATCTTCGAAGCGGTTCTTGCGGTACCTAGTAGCGACCAGGGAAGATTGAGAGCTATGGCGACAAGTTTCATTTCTTGAGCTTGATTTGGGCAATTACAGGAAAAACGCTGAAGCCGTCCGGACGTGTTTCCTGCCGAGTTACCTCCAGTGTTGTCACGGGCATCTTGACGCTTGCCATGTTGTGGACGATACGCTCGAGCGCTTTTGCCATCATCTCACCGGGCTCTAGCTTCACGATCGAGATGTGCGGGTCGTACGGGTACTTCGGTGGGGCACCGTCTCTGCCTCTGCTACCAATACCTTCGGACGCCCGCATTGCTCGCCCATACATCTCAAATAGACGTTTTCGAGATGATGCGGCGAGGTTCAAAAAGATGTACTCACCGGTCGCTGATGGCGCAAAATCTGCAAACTCTAGTTCCCAGGCCTGGTCGTTCTTGAATTCCTGTACCAAAGCAGACGCAAAAGCATCTGTAG
>CAYQNM010000026.1:2648-11184 GCA_964419015.1 uncultured Candidatus Saccharibacteria bacterium
AATTGTTCGCCGCGGTCGTATTCGTTCTTGAATTTCTCGAAGCTTTTGGCGCCGGGCGAGAAGACGACGGTTGCAGCGGGATACTGTCTGGCTTTTTGAAGCGCGGCGTGGACGCACTCGGTGAGTGTATCGAACACTTGGGCATGAGGGGGATTGGCCAGGGCGGTGAGCATTTTGTCGGTGGCACTGCCGGCGATGAAAAAAAGGTGCTCAAGAGGGATCTTTTGTGCCTCCTGCGCCCACCCCGCGAAGTCCAACTCACGGTCGGTGCCACCAACAATAAATACTGTGTGCGGTCCCGCAAATCGCTTCATCGCGACGAGGGCACCTTCGGGAGAGGTGGCGGTGGTATCGTTGATGACGATCAACCGCTCGCTTTCGAAGATGACTTCCTGGCGGAATTTCACGCCGGGGAGGTTAGCGATCGTAGTTTGAATGTGCTCCCACGATATTCCAGCGCAGTGGGCGGCCAGTGCACTGGCCAAGAGATTCTCGAGATTATGCTCTCCTTTTTCTGCAACAAAATTTCCAATGGAAATGACGGGAGCGGCAGCGCCATGCTCCTGAAATATCAACATTCCGGATTCAGCATAGAGCCCATCGATATCCTGGGGAAGTTTGGTTTTTGAGAATTGCCAGACGCAACCGCGTGGGTGCTGGGCAAGGAAAAAGTCGGTCCACTCGTTGTCACGGTTGAGGACAAGGTGCTGATCGGGAGTTTGCTTAAGAAACAGATTCGCTTTTGCCTTGGCATAGCCCTGCATGTCGCCATGACGGTTGAGGTGATCGGGGAATAGATTCGTGATGACCGCGACATCCGGGCCTCGGTCGATGAGGTGGAAATATTCGAGCTGGAATGAGGGGACTTCGGTGGCGGCTATATCGAATTCACCGCTTTGCGCTACGATTTCCAGGAAGGGATTGATGGCGCCCCAGTTGCCAGCCGTCGTTGATCGATATTGTGTTTGCAGAAATGCGTTGATCCATGCCGTAGTCGTCGTTTTCCCACGGGTACCAGTGATGCCGACAATACGGTTGGGAAAGAGGGTGTAGAAAAGCGTTCCCTCGGTCTGCACTTCTTTGCCGAGCCGGAACGCCAGTCGGATGTACGGATTGTTGATGGAGACATCCTGATTACAGATGACGACGTCGCACTCTCGGATGAGCGCATCATCATGGCCGCCGAGCTTGAGTTCGACCGGCCCGGCAATCTGTTTCAGGGCCGATTGCAATTCATCCGCCATCTTCAGATCGGTGATGGTCACCCGGGCTCCTTGCTTGAGAAGCCAGTTCGTCGTGGCAACGCCTCCGCCTAGAATGCCCAGACCAAATACCAGAACTTTTTTGTTTTTATAATCAGCCACGGTGTGGGCGGTGAGGGACTCGAACCCCCGACATCCTCGGTGTAAACGAGGCGCTCTACCAACTGAGCTAACCGCCCGAATATATTGTGTCCTATCAAAGTCGATGCCCCGATTGCCCCCAATAGCTTCGCTCGTCGGGGCTGAGCTAAGCGCCCTGCGGTCAGACCGAGCATAGCAGAAAACAAGGAAAATCGCCAGCCGGAGACGTTGACAACATGCCATTAGAAATGTTATTATATCAATAGTATCGTACAGCTCTTTTAGTATCCACTCACAAGCTTTGCCCCGCAGGAGCGGGGCGCGACAAAAACAGAAACGAAGGGAGAAGCCGATGAAGAAACTGATGGCCGTCGTCCTCGTGGCGGCGGGTGTCGTACCGGTCGCCACCGCGACCGCGGACCAGTATTTGCGTATCCAATGTGCCGCAGGCGTGCCCTGCGGAGCGGATATCGTCGTTCGTGGGGGCGATTTCACGATTGTGACGCCTCCGGAGTCCCCGGCGGTCGTCACTTCGCCGGTCATCCAGACCCCGCGTCACCATCCGAACCACACCAGGATGCATTCGGTGCCGACGCCGACACCTCGACAGGAGGTAGCGGCTGCGAGGCCCGTGGCCCGTCGTTTGGCTGACGATCGGTTCTTGCTTGTCGTGGCCATCCTGTTGGCCGCGGCGGGGACCCTTGCGCTGTGCGCTCTGGGTCTTCTACTGTTCTTTCAGCCTGCTCTGGCCGCTTCCGAGGCAAGGGCGGTGAGTCGCGCGGAGGCTGCGGAGGAGCACATCAAAACGCCTCTGACAAACGGCATCCAGGGGATCCACCAGTCCCTCGGCGAAGTCAAAGCCGACGTAGGGGCGGTCCGTGCGGAGGTTCAAGCGGCCAAGGAGGCCCGCGCGGCGCTCCTTCGTGAACGCCTGGCGGCCGCCAAGAAGGCGGCCAAGGTGCAGGACAAGGCGATCGCGAAAGCGGTCGCCGAAGGAAAGTTCGACACCTTGAAAGCCCTGCAGGAAGAAAACCAGCAATTGCAGGGCACGATCAGAGAGCTGGAACGTCAGCTCGCTGACGTCAAGTAAAAACAACCGGAGATGTCGTCGGCGGGGGCCAAACCCCCGCTTTTGTTTTGTCCGAAGATGTGTGGGAGCGCCTGGATTCGAACCAGGGACCACCAAGGTATAAGCTTGGCGCTCTGACCAGCTGAGCTACGCTCCCCGATGCTATCCCACGAGCGCGTAAAATTCTTTCTGCTCGAGGGTTTCTTTTTCGATGAGTGTCTGAGCTATCCGATGGAGCGTTTCGAGTTTTTTCACCAGCACCGTTTTGGCCGTTTTCAGGGCATCGGTAATGAGTTTGTTGATTTCCTGGTCGATCTGGTAGGCAATCGCTTCGGAATAGTTTTTGTCCCCGGCGATTTCTTTGCCCAAAAAGACCAGCTCCTCTTTTTCTCCAAACGCTACCGGTCCGAGTTTTTCGGACATGCCATATTGCGTAATCATCCGGCGCGCGATGTCGGAAGCGATTTTCAGGTCGTTCGACGCTCCGGTTGTCATCTCTTTGAAAATGATTTTTTCGGCCGTGTAGCCGCCCATGAGAACGGCAAGTTCCGATTCGAATTCAGAACGGGAACGCAAATGTTTATCTTCGGATGGAAGTTTGAGCGTGTATCCGCCGGCTTGGCCGCGCGAAACGATGGAGACCTTATGAACTGGGTCGGTGTGCGGCAGGGACGCCGCGAGCAGTGCGTGCCCGGCCTCGTGGTACGCGGTGATTTCTTTTTCTTTTTTGGAGAGGACGTGCGAGCGTCGTTCGGGGCCGAGAATGACTTTCTCGATGGCCTGGAAGAGGTCGTGTTGGCTGATCTCTTTCTGATTGCGCCGGGCGGCGAGGATCGCCGCTTCGTTCATAAGGTTTGCCAGGTCGGCGCCAGAGAAGCCGGAGGTGCGTTCGGCGACCGGCCTGAACTCAACGCTTTTGGCAATCGGCTTGTCCAGGGCGTGAAGCTTGAGAATCGCTTCGCGGTCATTGATGGATGGCTCGTCCAGGACGATGCGCCGGTCAAATCGCCCGGGTCGCAACAGGGCAGGGTCCAGGATATCGGGACGGTTCGTCGCCGCGACAACAATGACCGCTTCGTTGGTTTCGAATCCATCCATTTCGACGAGAATCTGATTGAGCGTCTGTTCGCGTTCGTCGTGGCCTCCGCCGACTCCCGCGCCGCGGTGGCGTCCGACGGCGTCGATTTCATCAATGAAGACGATCGAGGGGGCCGTTTTTTTCGCCGTCTCAAACGTATCGCGGACGCGATTGGCACCGACCCCGACGAACATCTCAACGAACTCCGATCCAGAAACAAAGTAAAAAGGGACGTTGGCTTCGTTGGCGACGGCCTTCGCCAGGAGCGTCTTTCCGGTGCCGGGGGAGCCTACCAGGAGGATGCCGCGAGGAATCCGGGCCCCGAGCTTGTGGAATTTCTGTGGATCGCGCAGGAACTCGACGACTTCCAAGACTTCTTCCTTGGCTTCGATCAAGCCCGCGACATCTTTGAACGTGAGCCGTTTTTTATTTGTGTCGAGATTGGCGAGCCGCGCCTTGGATTTGCCAAAAGAGAACGCCTGCGTCGAACCTCGCTGGGCTTGGCGAAACATGAACCAAAAAATAATCGCCACCAGCAGAAACGGCAGGGCAATCGGCAGCACTGACGCCGCGACAACCGCCAGCCCGCCCGGCTGTTGGATTTCGATGTTCACCTTGGCGAGTCGGTCCCGATCGGCGCCAAGATTGGCGAGCGTTTCAAAGATCGAAATGCCGGTTTCTTTTTTTGCCGTCGCCTTGTCGCCGTTCTTGAACTGGATTGCCAGATCGTCGCCCCTGACCTGGATGGCTTTGACCTCCTGATCGTTGATTTTGCCGGCCAGCGTGGAAAGCGGGATCGTGGGGGTGCTTTGGAATGGATTCTCGAGAACCGTGACCAAGGCGGAGGCGGCCAAGAGAAGGACGAAAACAATGGCGATATATTTGGCGAGTTGTTTCATAGGGGAGATACTACCACGGAAAGATTTTAACATGAAAATAAAAGGAGGGCAACGGTTATTGACTTTTTAAGTAAAAGTTGTACTATTTATGACAAAGGAGCCCACGATGCGCGTTAAGCGTCAGCAGCAGGTGGAGGTACCGCCGGCCATGAGTCCGTTGAGCCAGTTGATCCTGGCAAGCGGCGGCAGTGTTCTTTCGAAACTTTCTTTGCAGCAGCTTGTGAACGTCCGACAAGGTGTTCGCCAGGCAGTTACCCCGTCGCGCGGAGCGATGGTCATTATCGAGCGGATGACGGATCCGCTCACCTATGCCCTCATCAAGGATAGCGGAAAGTCGGGATTCGGATTCCCGTATGGCGGGATGGATCCTCCGGACGGGACGATCTGCGTCACGGCCGAGCGCGAGGTGCTTGAAGAAGTCGGGCTGATCATCACGGTCACGCCCGGCGATGCACTCGAGGTATTGGGGTACGATATGCACGAGGTGCATATTTTTACCAAGCAGGTTCCGGCCGACCGGCAACTGACTCCGGGAGAGGAGCAGGAATCGGCGGCATTTGTTCCTGCTTCGACGATCGAAGCGTTCATCGAGGCGGGGATCGTTTTGCCCAAGCACGCGCGTGCTTGGCGATCATTTACCGGACGGAAACGATAGTTGGACATACATAAAGGCGACCCCGAGGGGTCGCCTGTTTTTACGCTGCAAGAGATGTGCGGGGAGCGTCGAGCGAAACGACAGTATTGCGCTCCCCATAAATGACCTCACGGGTAAGAGCGTACTCCATGAGCATTTCGGCAGCCTTGCGTTTTGTTTCGGGCGTGCCGTGGGTCAGAACGACCCGATCAAGCGGCCGTCCGTTCCGGCATCCGACGATGTCCTGGACGCAGAAAATGAAATCTTCGAGACTCCCGTGGGCGCTTAGCCCGAACTGCTCGATTGAAGCAGTAATCGGAATCTTCATTTTTGTGCCCCGTCGGTGGTCGGTGATCTCCAAATGCTGTGGCGCATTTTTTCGGGAACGATGCATGAGTTTTTCGCCGTTGGTTCCCGGAGCAAGCCATGAAGTGAAGAAAAAACTCACATCGGTCCGCTCCAGCCCGCGCTGGAGGTAATACACCGCCGGACCGAAATCACCCATCCCACCCGTCGTGATGATGACGCACGGACTGGGGGAGTCCAGCAGTTGCTGGCGCTGATACTGACTTTCGATGGGGCGGATATTTTTGGCCGAATCCAGGGAGGGCAGGATTTTGTCCCGCTCTGACCACCGGGTTTCGGAAAAGATCCGATACATGTCCCGCGCCGAACCGTCCAGCCACACGGGAATGCCAGCTCGGGAAAGCCACAGCGCCGCGTTTTGAGCGCGGCCGTTGGCGAAACCAAGAACGATGACCTTTTCCTTGGCCAGATATCGGCGCTCCGTTTCTGCAATGAAGCGCTCGATTTCCTGGTCTCGGGACGGCTTTTTTGCCGGGCTGAACCCGTAGGTCAGATCGGTTCCCCAGATTTCGTCCGGGATCCATTCTTTCGGCCAGCATTGCGATGGCAGACCGGCGCCACGAATAACCGGCTGGTCGTGCCAGCAACTGTCACCCGTGATCAGCCCCTTGGTTCCCCGCGATGTCGGAATGACGACCGAGAACGCTCCGGGGATATGCCCGGACGGGGCAAAAAACACTTTGAGTCCCGGTAGGATTTCGGTCTCACCGGGAGCCGGAATGGCGCGACACTGGCTGATGGCTTTTGCCGCGTCGAATGCGTCGTATCCCTGATAGGGCGAAAGTCCGTCGTTTAGAAGGATCGGCAGAGCTCTGGCCGACTGCGGACTCATATACAATGGTGCGCCGGTACGGAAGTAGCCGCATCCGACGGCATGGGCCAGCGATCCGATGTGGTCCAGGTGGCTATGCGTAATGATTCCGGCGTCGGCCGGGGTTTCGATGTTCAAAAGCGAAAGATCCGGGGGAAGACTTCCTTGATTGTCCGCCCTCATTTCCAACCCGGCATCAATGATGAGCCGGTAGGGAATTCCGTTGGCTACGACGTCAACGGAATCACACCGAGGCCCGATCGACGCGGCATGTGATGCCGCTCCATGGATGACCAACCGTTCCACAAGGTTCCTTTCCTCATACATGTCAAAGATCAAAGAAAAGGCGCGACTTTTGCTGTTTTCCGCGGCTTTTCTTTGACCTCCTGGCCCCAGCATAATCGGTACATTGACATTTGTCAACCGGTATGCTAGTATATTCGTACCATCGTTGTTTTACAAGCACGTGCACGTGTCGTTTAACCCTCACTTCGATACGGCGGCTTCGCGCCGTCGGAAAGGATAGCATGACGAATCTTCTCGGGAAGTACGCGAGCTTGCTCGCGGAGACCGCCACGGCGGCGGTCTCGGGGACCAAGGAGCAGGTCGCCGCGCTGCGGGCGCGGTGGCAAACGGCGTTTGACGCCGAGCGTGCGCTCGGCAGTCGGTTCGCGGAAGTCGCCACGGAGTGGGTCATGTTGCCGGTGATCCATGGTCGATTCCCTTCGACGCTCGTGATGGCGTCGCTGGGGAGCGAGAAGTATCGGCTGCTCGCCGACGACTGGCGGGCGGCGGCCGTTGCCACCGGGATCCTGCCGGGAGGATTCAATCGTCCCGAGGCGGCCAAAGTCTTGGCCGCGCTCAAGAAGCTCAACTTTCCCGTCCCGGAGCAGTCGGGGACCAACGCCCCCGGCATCGTCGAGTTCATCGAGGGGCTATCGGAGCAGAAGGCCAAGAAGTTCGTGGGATCGGTCGTCGCCGACTTCCACGATCGCAAGGGGGCATTTGCCCCGGCGGACAACAAGACGGGCAAGAACAAGAAGGACAGCAAGAAGCGGCGCAAGCCCGCCGTCGACCCCAAGGCGGAGGCGGCCAAGGCCATCGAGGTCATGACCAAGCAGTTGGCGGAGCTCGACGAGGCGATGAAGGCACGCGCCAAGGAAGTCGCCGAGGCAGCCGTTGCCGGGAGTGATCCCAAGACCATCATGGACGAGATCAGCAAGCTCCGGACCGAGAAGGCCGAGCTCGAGAACAAGCTGGCGAGTAAGAAGGAGGAACTCGCCAGGCTCGAGACCGTCGCTACCGAACCGGTGCCGGTGGTGGAGACTGCCGCCGAGGCGATCGAGGAGATCATCGAGGAGACGTCCAACCCCGACCCCGTGGAGGAGGCCATCGAGGCCCCGCCGGCCGTACCCGTCGCGCTCACGTCGTCTCCCGCGCCCGCGCCGACTCCCGGCAACGGCGCCGCCAAGGAGCTCACCACCGAGCAGTTGCTGGCGGTCATCAAGGAGGCGACATCTCTGGGGGAGAGCACCCGGGACGCCCTCATCGGGCTGGTCGTGGCCGGCAACACCGGCCAGGCCAAGAGCTCGATGCGGCTGTTGGGCGTCCAGTTCTAACGTACTTCGTCCGCCTTGCCGGCGGATGGGGGAATTTCCCGGCGGGTCTTCGGACTCGCCGGTTTTTGTTTGCCCAAACGCTGTTGACATTAGGCAGTGTTTAAGGTAAAATACAAGAACACGTTAACATTTCTTTGACAACAGATCGGATTACCTAATTCAACGTCGTTTTTGGGAAAGGAGACAGTCGTGATCGGAAATCGACGTGAAGACGGTCGCGTCCCGCCGGCACCCTTGCTTTCGAAGGGTGAGGTTTTGCAGAAGGCGTTCGTGCTTCTGCAAAAGAGGGGTCAGCGGGGATTTGACGACGGAGTCGAGTGGCTTCGATCGTCCGTACGGAGGTTCTCGGCGATGCAACGCCGGGAGCTTCTGCGGCACCTCGGTGGCATAGCTATCGGGGAGACGGAAGAAGGGAGATCGGTCGTTGTCGGCATCGTCGAGGTCGTGTTCGGGCGGAAGCAGGGAACGCTCATGGAGAGCGTCCTGATCTTGGCAGCGCTGTTGTCGTTCCGGCCCACCGCGTACACCGTGAGCGAGATGTCGCGACTCTTTTGGGCCTTCAAAGCTCACAAGGGGTCGCTCACCTCGGCGCAGGCGCAAGCCGGATCAACTCTTGAAGAGTTCCTACGGGGCGTCGCGCCCCGGGCGTTTGAGGAGCACGCTCTTAAGGAGCTCCTCTCGCAAGAGGGCGCGGCGGTAGCGCCCTACAACGAGGAG
>CAYQNM010000027.1:0-10781 GCA_964419015.1 uncultured Candidatus Saccharibacteria bacterium
CCGTGAGACTCTTGATGCCGGCAAGCTTGGCAACGACACGCACAGGACCGCCAGCCTTGACTCCCCCTTTGGCGGGTTTCAAAATCACACGCGCGCTGGAAAACTTTGATTCGACCTGAAAAGGAATGGTCCCGTGCACCAACACGACCGTCATCATTTTTTTCTTTGCCTGGTGAGTCGCTTTCTGGATTGATTGGGCGACATCCTTGCCCTTGGCAATGCCGACGCCAACACGCCCCTTACCGTCACCGATCACGACCGTCGTCCGAAAGCTGAACCGCTTGCCGCCCTTGGTCACGCGGGTAACTCGAGCGATGTCGATTGGCTTGGAATCGAATTCCGGTTTTTCCTGGGGACGACTCGGACGGCGTCCACGGCCCATGCCGCGCCCCTGACCCCGGCCGAATCGGCCGCGATGAAATTCCGCACGGTGAGAAGCGGGAGCTGCCGGCGCGGGAGCCGGAGTTTCAGTGTGAGGCGTGGTTGTTGTTGTTTCTTCCATGGAATTCGTATTGATCACCACTATACCTGAACGCCCCCGGAGCGCAACCCGTCGGCAACGGCCTTGATCCGACCATGATACTTGAACCCTCCGCGGTCGAATATCACCTGCGTGATGCCGGATGCTTTCAGCTTGCTGCCGATGGTCTGACCAATATCAAATGCGCTCTTGACTTTGGATTCGGCCGGAACTGTTTTTGCGGCCGGTTTTTTTGCGGATGACGTCTTGCTGACATCCCCCAGACCGATCAGTGTTTTCCGGGTTACGTCATCGATCACCTGCACATACAGGTGCCGATTGCTCTTAAAAACGGCAACCCGGGGCCGCTGGGCGGTACCTGAAATCCGGGCCCTGACGCGGCCATGGCGGCGAATCCGTTGTGTGCGCTTTGTGGTAGTCATGATGTTGCTTAACCGGCGGCGGTCGCGGCCTTTTTGCCTGCCTTAACCTTGATAACCTCGTCGGCATATTTGACCCCGTGAACCTTATACGGATCGGGGACTTTCAGGGCGCGAATTCTGGCGGCAACCGAGCCGACAAGCTCTTTGTCGATGCCGGAAATCGTCACAAGGTTTTTCTCGATCTTAACAGCAACGCCCTCAGGAACTGGAAATAGAATCGGATGGGAAAATCCCAAGCTCAATTCGATCTGGCCGGGTTTTGCAATGGCCTTGTAACCGACGCCGTTGAGCTCGAGCACTTCCTTGAATCCTTCCGAAACGCCCTGAACCATATTTTTCGCCAAAGCCCGATACAGGCCCCAATCTGCCCGGCCTTGTTTGCCCTCGCGGCCTGTTTTGAATTCTTTGGGTTGAACCGACAGCTTCCCGTCGGCAACGACATACGAGAAAAGCGGCGAAACTTCGCGTTTCATGGTGCCCTGGGGACCGGTAACGGTCAATTGACCGCCGTCGAGAACAATCTCGACACCGCTGGGAATGGAAATTGATTTTTTGCCAAGTTTTGACATGATATTATAAGATTTTGCGTCGCGCTTGCTTCACTGCGCGCGGGCAAAGCACTCTCACCAGATTTCGAACAGAACTTCTCCGCCCAGCCCCTGTCTGCGGGCATCTTTGGAGCTCATGATCCCTTTGGACGTGGACAGCACCGCGACCCCAAAACCGGAACGGACTGCTTTGATATCCTGTGCCTTGATATACAAATGACGAGACGGCTTTGATATGCGCTTCATGCCGCTAATAGCTGGTCGGCGGTCGTCATACCGAAGCAAAATATCAAGATAGTCGTACTCGGTCGTACGGATTTTTTTCTTTTTCTTTTCTATTCCGGCGACGAATCCCGCATCTTTCAAGATGCCGGCAATCGCGAATTTGACGCGCGACGAAGGAATCGAAACCCGCTCGGCGTTAACGAGCTGGGCATTCTTGATTCTCACCAACATGTCGGAAATAGGGTCCATGATATAATGATTGCTTTAAAAACTACCAGCTTGATTTGCGAATGCCGGGGAGCAATCCCTGGCTAGCAAGCTCCCGGAAATGGATTCGACAAAGCTTGAACGCGCCGATATATCCGGGTTTGCGGCCGCACACGAAACAGCGTCGAACAATACGGCTTGAAAACTTTGGCTTCTTATTCGACCTGGCGATTGTTGATTGTTTTGGCATACCTTTGTTTTTGACTCCGCTGAATCATTTCTTGAATGGAAATCCGAGTTCACGAAGCAACGCTATTCCTCGTTCGCGATGACGCGCTGTCGTCACGACGGTGATCTGCAATCCAAAAATATCTTTGAGCGTTTCGTAGGTCACCTCGGGGAAAATCGTGTGTTCTTTGATGCCGAGGTTCAGGTTTCCCGACTGGTCAACATTCGCCAGATCGATACCGCGAAAATCCTTTGATGCCGGCAGCGCAATATTGATCAGCCGGTCCAAAAAATCGTACATGCGCTTTCCGCGCAACGTCGCCGAGATACCCACCTGGAGCCCTTCGCGGATCTTGAAGCTGGCAATGGACTTTTTCGCCTTCCGGGGAGATGCTTTTTGCCCGGTCACGAGGGCGATATCTCGCTCCGCCTTCTCGATGGCCTTCCCGTCTTTGAGCATCCGGCCGATGCCGGAGTTGACGACGACTTTCTCGATTTTCGGGACGGCCATCACGTTGGCAATACCAAATGCTTTCTGCAGTGCAGGAAGCGTTTTCTTGCGATAGTGATCTTGTAAGCGCGGTGTTGCGACCATAGGTTCTGAGATATTATACACGAATTTTCCGTTTTGACCAGAGATTGGTTTTTACAGGTCCGCCTTGCATTTCCGGCATATGCGAGACTTGCCTCCCGAATCGATGCGGTAGCCGACACGCGTCGGTTTGCCGCATGACCGGCAGACGATCGCCACGCTGGCAGCGGGCACAAAACGCTCCTTTGAAATGATCTGCCCCTTCTGTCCCTGCTGGCGGGCTCGGGTATGGCGCTTGATGAGGTTGAGTCCCTCTACCGCGACGGTACCCTTGTCCGGGATCACGCGCGCAACCTTGCCGGTCTTTCCCCGGTCTTTGCCGCCCAGCATGATGACAGTGTCGCCTTTTTTGATCTTCATAAAATGTGGTCTGATAATTGCCTGCGTGATCCTGCTACACCAGTTCCTGTGCCAGCGATGCAATGGTTGTAAAACCTTTTTCCTTGATCTCGCGCGGGATAGGTCCGAAAATCCGCCCGCCCTTGGGCTCTTTGCCGTCGAGAATCACCACCGCATTATCATCAAAACGAATCGCGCTTCCGTCTTTGCGCCGATATGTTTTGCGTTGACGAACGACGACCGCCTTGAGAACATCTTTTTTCTTGACCGCCTTGCGTGGTTCGGCGACTTTGACCGAGACAACAACGATGTCGCCGATCTGGGCGTAGCGTCTTCCGGAACCTCCGAGCACCTTGAAAATCCCGACTTTTTTGGCGCCGGAATTATCCGCTACGGTTACAATTGATCGAAGTTGCAACATGGTTGGAATTTATGACACCGAGGCTGCTTTCGGCGCTGTCTCGGTTTTACCGATGACAACCCAGCGCTTATGCTTGGACAACGGCCGGGTTTCTCGAATGGTAACCATATCCCCGACATGATACTGCCCGTTCTCGTCATGCGCTTGGTAGCGGGATGAGACGGCGTAGTATTTTTTGTACAAGGAATGCTTGCGCAAACGAGTCACCTGAACGACCACGGTTTTGGTCATCTTGTCCGAGACAACACGACCCTTAAGGGTCCGCCCGCGGGATGCAATCATCTGTTGTTGGTTTGAAGTCGTCATACGAAAGAATTATGCCGTGTGATTCAAGCGGGTCAGGACACGGGCAATATCGCGCTTGAGCCGACCGATGTCATTGAAGTTTTTCAGCTTTTTCTCGATCAGCTCCGAGCGCAGATGCGACAGCCGTATCCGCATATCGGCCAGCATGATGTTCAACTCGCTCTCTGACTTATTGTTCAGTTCAGTTGATTTCATGGTTGTCATTACGCGCGCTTGATGACCCGCGTCTTGATCGGCAGTTTGTGCGCCGCCAAGCGCAAAGCTTGGCGCGTTACCTCTTCCGACAAGCCGTCGATCTCAAAAAGGATCCGGCCCGCTTCGACGGGGACGACGAAGTGCGACAGCGCGCCGGCGCCGCCACCCAAGCCAACTTCGCCGCTTTTGGCCGTCCTTGGTTTGTCCGGAAAAACTCGCGTCCAGATCTTGCCGCCGCGCTGGACGAAACGCGCCATCGCACGGCGCGCCGATTCCAGCTGGTTCGCCTTGATCCAGGATGATTCTTCCGCTTTCAAACCAAAGCTTCCAAAACTCAAGACCGTACCGCGCGTAGCCACGGCTTTGACTTTTCCTTTGTGCACCTTGCGGTGTTTGACCCGGGCTGGTTGAAGCATGTGGTTATTATTTGTCGAATACTTCCCCCTTGTAGACCCATACCTTTACGCCAATCGTCCCATAGGTCGTAAAGGCGGTCGTTTTGGCAAAATCAATATTTGCACGGAGAGTCTGCAACGGCAAACTTCCCTCTTCGAGGTGTTCCGTACGGGCAATCTCCGCCCCGTCCAAACGGCCACTCAAAGTAATCTTCGCACCCTTGGCATCGCGACTCGCTATGATTTTTGCCAGCGTCTGCTTCATGATGCGCCGGAACGGAGTACGTTTTTCAATCTGATCAACGATGGACTCTGCCATTACCATTGCCGAGGATTCCGGATTTTTTACTTCTTGGATTTCAAGCCGAATCGCGATTTTTTGCTTGAGCAATTTCTGGAGCGCAGTCTTGAGCTCCTCAATGCCGGTGCCGCCGCGACCGATAACCAGGCCTGGGCGGGCGGAATGAATGCTGATATTCATGGCATCAGTTCCGCGTTCGATCTCAATCCGATCCACGCTCATGTTTTTGAGCCGCTTTTCCAGGAACGCGCGAACGGACAAATCGTCCTTCAGGTAGGCGGGATATTTTGCGCCGCCAAACCAGCGGGAGGCCCAATCCTTGTGAATACCCAGTCGAAGCGATGTCGGTGATATCTTATGTCCCATGGTCGTTAGACGGATTTGCGCTGGAAGAATCGTTTTACGATACCGCCTTCTTTCTTTACGCCAAGTTTCTGCTTGATTTCAGGTTTCGCGGCAGCTGGCGCAGCCGGTTTTGACGCTCCGCCTTCAGACACGGGAGTCGGAGCGCTCGCTGAACGTTTCATTCCGGCGACTTTTTCGTCCAGGCGCAAGCGTACGTAGCAGGTCTTTTTTTGGATCTCCGTCGCACGACCCTGCGCCCGCGGCATGTACCTTTTGAGTTTGACGCCTTCGTCCACGATCAGGTCTTTGATGTAGAGATTGTCTTTCACCATGTGATAGGTGTTCTCGGCGTTTGCCACGGCGGAATTGATGAGCTTGACCAAGTGTGGCGCGGGACGGCTTGTCATGTGATGCAACTGATTCAGTGCCTCGGAAACGTCCTTCTTTTTGATCAAGTTAACCGCCGCCCGAACTTTTCGGGGGGCAAGGCGCAATCCGGTGATTTGAGCTTTGACTTCCATGGAGAGAGTGTTAGGTCGAGAGTATCCCGTTTGCTGGATCATTTCTTGGGTGCCGCAGGCGCCGTTTCGACTTTTGCGGCTTTGGCGGCGTCTAACTCTTTCTGCTTCTGGGCCGCTTCCAGTTCTTTTTGCATCTTGCCGCCGTGCCGGGTGAATTTTTTGGTCAGGGAAAACTCGCCGAGCTTATGCCCGATCATGTCTTCGGTCACGAAAACGGGAATGTGAATCTTACCATTGTGGACACCGAAAGTAAACCCGATCATTTCGGGAACGATCGTCGAGGCGCGAGCCCAGGTCTTGATGACCTTTTTCTCGCCCGCCTTGAGTTTGCCCACCTTTTTCAGCAGTTTCTCGTCGACGTACGGGCCTTTTTTGATTGATCGCGACATAATGATGTGTCTCTATTTTGTTCTACGGCGAAGAATAAACTTATTGGATTTTTTCTTCGGATTGCGGGTCTTGTGGCCGCCCGTGACTTTGCCGTGGCGGGTCTTGGGACGGCGTGTACCACGTCCTTGGCGCCCCTCGCCGCCGCCGTGCGGGTGGTCGACCGGGTTCATGGCCGTACCGCGGACTTTCGGCCGGCGACCGAGCCAGCGGGAACGTCCCGCCTTGCCCAGCGATACCAATGCATGTTCGGCATTGGAAACCTGTCCGATCGAGGCATATGCCTCGCCGGAAATCATTCGCATTTCCGATGATGGCATAACGATCTGCACCAGGCCGTCCTCGCTTGCCAGGACAGTCGCTCCGGAACCGGCCGAACGGACGATCCGTCCCCCTTGCCCGGGAAATAACTCAATGTTGTGGACAATCGTTCCCTGGGGGATGTTCTTGAGTTTGATGCGATAGCCGGGGCGGATCGGACCTTTTTCAACGGTCATGATCGTATTGCCGACAACCAAATCCTGCGGAGCGATGACATATGCTTTGGCTCCGTCAGCATAGTGAATACGAGCGATCCGGGCAGTCCGGTTCGGATCATATTCCAATGCAACAACAGTGCCGGGAACATTGATTTTTGCCTGCTTAAAGTCAATGGCACGAAAACGCCGCTTGACTCCGCCGCCGCGATGGCCGCTCGTGATGCGACCCTGATTGTTGCGACCGACTGCTTTCTTGAAACCGCCGGTAAGCGACTTCAAGGGAGCAATGTCGTTTAATTGCGTAAAATCGTATCCTGTCGTATGTCGGCGAGATGCCGTTGTCGGTTTATATACTTTCATACGTGCTATGGTTTTGCCTGCTCGATGGTATTCCCCTCATGTAAAACAACGATGGCTTTTCTGAATCCAGGACGAAAACCTGCGTGCCGGCCGATCCGGCGTTCCTTGCCGTGGGTATTCATGACACGAACATCCTTGACCTTGACCTGATAGCGGCTGGCGACCTGTTTCTTGATTTCGTTCTTTGTTGCGCCGGAAGCGACCTTGAAAACATAGTGATTCATGCCGGTCAGATGCGATGCTTTTTCACTCACATAGAGGTGCTCAAGAATCGAAGCCGCGGGCAGTGCGGGTTTGGTAACAGGCATGACGGCAGCTGAAACGGCCGGTTTTTCTTTTGCCGGTTTCTTGCTCGTTTTGTTTTTTCCAAAGAGATTCAGCATGGAGAAAATTACGAATGTGCACGAACAAGTCCTCCCACGGCGTCTTTCAGAAAGACAATCAGGCGGTGCGACAAGGTCATGGACGCGTTCAAGTTCCGAGCTTCGATCATGTCGATGCGGGGAAGGTTCCTGACCGAACGGCTAAGGCCCGGATCGAAACCCGACGGCACGACGACCAGCATGCTCGGCCTGGATTTTGCTGATCCGGCGTCCGAGAATATCGAGGTAATGGCGCCGAGCGTTTTTGCCATAAGCTTGGTCTTGGGCTGTTCGAGTTTGATCTCGTCAAGGACCGCCACCTGGCCATCGCGAAGCTTTGCCGACAGGGCAACGCCCAGCGCCGCGCGCGCGACTTTCTTGTTGAGTTTCTTTTTGAAAACCTTGTCCTTGGTGGGGCCATGCGTCACGCCGCCGCCCTTCCAGATCGGAGAACGGATCGAACCATGCCGCGCGCGGCCGGTTCCTTTTTGTTGCCACGGTTTTTTGCCGCCGCCGCGCACTTCGCCGCGACCCTTGGCATGGGCAAGCAACTGGCGACGATTCGCCTCTTGCGACGTCACGGCTTGGTACAACAAATCGGCATTCATCGGGACGTTAAACACGGAGTCCGGCAACTGGACCGTTCCGATCTTTTCCGCCTGTTGATTGTATAGTGATGTTTCCATAAAATGCGGCCCCGGATTATTGCGAAACAATGGCCAACAGCACGCCGCGGTTACCCGGCACGGAACCTTTCACGGCGATAACTTTTGATTCGGGATCGACATGAATGACCTTTAATCCGCGGACCGTGACGCGTTCGGCGCCCATCCGGCCAGCCATGCGCTTGCCCTTGAGCGTATGCTGGGGAAACCGCTGACCAATAGAACCGATATGGCGTTTGACATGCTTGTGGCCGTGACCAGACGGCATGCCGGAAAACCCGTGACGCTTCATGGCGCCCGCAAATCCCTTTCCCTTGGAAATGCCGCTCACCTTCACAATGTCACCTGGCGTGAATACGGATGCATCAAAGGTATTTCCTACAGCCAAATCTTTGCCGTCAAGGGCAACAGCGCGAAATTCGCGGACGGAGCGGAAATTGCCCAAGGCCTTGAAATGACCCTTTTGCGGCTTGGTGACATGCTTCTTCGTACCCGTGCCGATTTGCACGGCTTCGTAGCCGTCCTTGTCCTTTGTTTTTATTTGAATGACCGTATTGGGCTCAACTTCAACAACGGTGACCGGAGTCGCCTTGCCATTGTCCCATACCTGAGACATGCCGAGTTTTTTACCAAGCGCGAATTTCATTATTTCTGATATCTCTCTTTTACAAAACAAAATCTCAGATGTACTGAGTGAAAAATCAGTCCACCTTATCACTCCCGATATATCGGGTGATATAAGGTAATCTTTACCTTAGTCCCCAGCCCTTTATGAAGGCTGGGAGTAAAGTAACGATCCGATGGCTTACATCTTGATTTCGATGTCCACACCGGCCGGCAAACTCAAATTCGTGAGCGCGTCGATAATCTTGGGGGTTACCGCCGTAATGTCGATCAGACGCTTGTGCGTCCGCATCTCAAACTGCTCGCGCGAGCTCTTATCGATGAATGCGGATCGGTTGACCGTGAACTTTTTGATCTCGGTCGGAAGCGGCACCGGACCAACCGGCTTGCCTCCATAACGCTCAATCGTCTCGACGATCTGCTGCGCCGACTTGTCGATAATCTTGTTATCGTAAGCGCGCAATTTGATCCTGATCTTTTGCTGTGCGTCGTTTGATTTTTTGGCCATAATGCTTACAAAGAACAGTCACCCAGTCCGCAAAACAAGGACCGTGTGGATCCGCTATGCATTGATTTTTGTCACGACGCCGGCGCCGACGGTCTTGCCACCTTCACGGATAGCGAAACGCTGGCGCTCTTCCATAGCAATGGGCGCGATCAGTTTGACTTTGAGATTTGCGGTATCGCCCGGCATCACCATCTCGGTCCCCTCGGGAAGGAGAACCTCGCCGGTAACATCGGTGGTGCGGAAGTAGAACTGCGGCTTGTATCCCTTGAAAAACGGAGTGTGCCGGCCACCTTCTTCCTTTGCCAGGACGTAAATCTCGGCGTCAAAGTCAGTATGCGGCGTGATCGAGCCAGGCTTGGCAAGCACCTGGCCGCGGTCGATGTCTTCTTTCTTGGTGCCCCGCAAAAGGATGCCCGCATTGTCGCCCGCGAGACCTTCGTCCAACTGCTTGTTGAACATCTCGATGCCGGTTACGACAGTCTTGACGGTCGGACGAATGCCGACGATCTCGATTTCATCGTTCAGTTTCACCTTGCCGCGTTCGATACGGCCCGTGACGACCGTGCCACGGCCTTCAATCGTGAAGATATCCTCGATCGGCATGAGGTACGGCTTGTCGGTATCGCGCTTGGGTTCCGGAATAAAGGAGTCCAGGGCGTCTACAAGCTGTTTGAGCGGAGCGACGGCCGGATCATCCTTGGACTTAGCTGCCAATGCTTTGACGGATGAACCGCGGATAATGGGCGTGGTGTCGCCGGGGAACTGGTATTTGGTGAGCAATTCGCGGATTTCAGCTTCGACGAGATCCAGAAGTTCCGGATCGTCAACCATGTCGCACTTGTTCAAATAGACGATAACCGAGGGCACGCCGACCTGACGAGCCAGGAGGATGTGCTCGCGCGTCTGGGGCATGGCGCCGTCCGGAGCAGACACGACGAGAATCGCGCCGTCCATCTGGGCCGCACCGGTGATCATGTTCTTGATGTAGTCCGCATGGCCCGGGCAGTCCACATGGGCGTAGTGGCGCTTGGGCGTCCAGTATTCGGAGTGGTGCGTGGCGATCGTGATGCCGCGGGCACGTTCCTCCGGAGCATTGTCGATGGCATCAACTGCCTCTACGCGGGCGCCGTAACCCTCATCCTTGAGAAGATCGAGCACATGCAAAATGGCCGCCGTGGTAGTGGTTTTTCCGTGGTCTACATGACCGATGGTGCCGACGTTCAGATGCGGCTTGGAACGTTCGAATTTTTGGTCTGCCATTCTGGTGTGCTTATGGCGTATAGCTTTTAGCTTATAGGGATGTTCCCTAGAAACGAGAAGCTATGAGCCAATTAAAAAGCGTAATAGCCATTGTATACAAACGGTCGCCAAAAGTCAACAGTACTCGCGAAGCATTTACTCGTTCACTGACAGTTCATTTCGCTCTTCCATTTCTATCTGGTTTTTCAGGGCCAAAATCTCCTTGTTGAGCCGCTCGATCGCTTCGAGTTCCTGGGCACTGAGCGAAGGCGAAGATTGTGCCGTTGCAACCGGCTCGGGGCGCTCGAAACTACGGCCAGCAGGGAACTCTCCAACCGACCGGCGAGCCGTTCCGGTTTCCAAAGACTGTTCCCCCGTCAAGTTCCGATACACCTGATAGTCCAGGATCACGAACGCCGGCTCCCCCTCATCCAAAATCAGCACCGACGACGAATTCTTCAAAAGCTGTTTCAATTCCCGAATATCCATTCAACTAGTTGTATCCTACCCGCCAAAAAAAGACAAGACCCTCCTACTTCTCGGTTTTTGAAAAACCGAGAAGTAGGAGGGTCTTAGGTTATTTTTTGCCTTCGGCGATCTGGGCAGCGACATTCGCCGGAACGGGTTCGTA
>CAYQNM010000028.1:0-6095 GCA_964419015.1 uncultured Candidatus Saccharibacteria bacterium
ACGCATACGTTTTATTTCGAAGGGGGTATCGTCTCGTATGTTCAGTTCCTCAACCGGAGCATTCAGACAAAACATCCGAACATTTTTTACGCTTCTCGTGAGCATGTGGGCATCGCTGTGGAGGTTGCCCTACAGTACATCGATGATTTGCAGACCAATGAGATCAGTTTTGCTAACAATATTCACACGACCGAAGGCGGCACGCACATGACGGGGTTCAAGGCGGCAATTACCCGTACCCTCAATGACTATGCCCGCAAGAACGGATTTCTGAAAGAAAAAGACGAAAATCTCTCCGGCGAAGACCTTCGGGAAGGCATGACGGTGATCGTCTCCGTCAAATTGCGTGAGCCGCAGTTTGAAGGACAAACCAAATCGAAACTAGGCACCCCCGATGCCCGCGCGGCGGTCGAGACCGTCATGAACGCCGAGGTGCCCGACTGGCTCGAGCGCAATCCCAACGATGCGCGCGCCATCATGGAAAAAGTGATTCTCGCATCCAAAGCCCGCCTTGCCGCAAAAGCCGCTCGCGACACGGTTCTGCGCAAGGGAGCCTTGGAAGGCATGACCTTGCCCGGCAAATTGGCCGACTGTTCGAGCCGCGACGCGAGCGAATCGGAACTGTTTATCGTCGAGGGCGATTCGGCCGGCGGCACGGCGAAGTCGGGCCGGAACCGGCATTTTCAAGCCATTCTTCCGCTTCGCGGCAAGATTTTGAACGTGGAAAAAGCCCGGCTGGACAAAATGCTTGCGTCCCAAGAAGTCCGCAATCTGATTATTGCCTTGGGTACGGCGATTGCCGAGGAGTTCGACCTTACCAAGCTTCGCTACCACAAAATCGCCATCATGACGGATGCCGACGTCGACGGCGCCCACATCCGCACCCTGTTACTCACGCTGTTTTACCGCTATTTCCCGCAGCTGATCAACGCCGGCCATATTTATATCGCCCAACCGCCGCTCTACCGTATTCAGAAAGGGAGCTCGGTCAGCTATGTTTACTCCGACGCGCAAAAAGAGACCGCTCTCAAAGATCTCGAAAAAGCCGCCGGTCTGAAGGCGAAAGAGGGCAAAAAGAAAAAAGACGAAAAACTGGCCGAGGGATTCCATGTTACGCCGCTGGGCGAAGAAGAAACGGATCATGACGCCGAAAAGGCCGACCAGGAAGAAACCAAAATTGCCGGCGTAACGATCCAGCGTTATAAGGGCTTGGGGGAAATGAACGCCGAACAGCTCTGGGAAACCACGATGAATCCGGAAAAGCGTGTGCTTCTACAAGTCGCCGTCGGCGATGCGGAAGAGGCGAACCGAGTATTCGAAGTGCTGATGGGTTCCGACGTTCTGCCGCGCAAGAAATTCATTCAGACTCACGCGAAGTCAGTTGTGAATCTTGATATCTAGCCCCAGCTCAATTGTGGCGGGGCGCTTGTTGACGGGATGATTCGGTTCGTGCTAGTATGACAGCACGCCCCCGGGCGGTTTTTGATTCGCTTTTACGTAAGGTTATGCAGACATTGACCAAATTCCTTCGCGAAGTCCGCATCGAGCTGTCGAAAGTCAGCTGGCCGACGCGCAAGCAGACGATCCAGTATACCCTGGCAGTTGTCGGCGTCAGCGTCGCGCTGGCCGTTTTTCTTGGTCTGCTGGATGCCATCTTTTCGGCGGGTATCAATCGTCTTCTCATCCGATAGTTTTTCATGCCTAAACAAGTCACAACGGGGGAGCGGATGTGGTATGCCATTCATACGTACTCGGGATACGAGGATAATGTCGCGCGCAATCTCATGCAGCGTGTCGAATCCCTTGGATTCGAGGATAAGATCTTCAACGTCGTCGTCCCGAAAGAAAAGAAAATCAGGATCAAGAGCGGCAAACGGGAAACAATCGAGGAAAAAATATATCCCGGATATGTCTTGGTAGAGATGCTTGTCGACGACGATTCGTGGTATGTCGTTCGTAATACGCCGAACGTGACCGGCTTCATCGGCGCGGGAACGGTTCCTACGCCCCTGGAACGCGAAGAAGTGGATACGCTCATGAAGCGCATGGGCGTCCAAGAGCCCAAATACCAGGTTGATGTCGCCGTGGGTGACCGAGTCAAGGTCAGCGATGGTCCGTTCAAGGACTTTGACGGAAAGATTTCCGAGGTGGACGCCGAACGCGGCCGGGTCAAGGTGCTGGTGACGATCTTCGGCCGTGAAACTCCCGTCGAGCTGGACTTTTTGCAAATTAAGAAATTGTGAGGTATACATAACGCAGGTCGTTTGCCCAAGATCAAGGCGCCAGCGAGGAGCGAACCGAGCCGTATAGACATACGGTGAGGGAGCACCGGAGCTGGGAACGCAGAGATTGGGTCAAACCCGAAGGGCGCCGTAGCCATCTGATGTCAGATGGCAGGCGCGAACCAGTTATATGGCGAAGAAAATTAAAACGGTGGTAAAAATGCAAATCGAAGGCGGCCGAGCGACGCCTGCGCCTCCGGTTGGCACTGCGTTGGGACCTCAAGGCATCAACCTTCAACAGTTTGTCCAACAGTTCAACGACGCGACCAAGGACAAACAGGGAGAGGTAACGCCTGTTGAAATCACGATCTTTGATGATCGCACGTTCGTGTTCAAGCTCAAGACTCCGCCGGTGGCGTATCTGCTTCGCGTGGCCGCAGGCGTCGAGAAGGGCTCCGGTGAACCGAACAAGAAAAAGGCGGGCACCGTGACCAAGGCGCATGTCAGGGAAATCGCCGAGAAGAAGATGATCGATCTCAATGCCAACGACATCGAAGGAGCCATGAAGATCGTCGAGGGCACCGCCCGCTCCATGGGGATTGAAGTAAAATAAGGATGCTCATCAAAAAACCGCTTGCAAGCGGTTTTTTGATGGGTTACACTGGTCCGGGTATTCTTTTGCAATCAAGGGGGTCTGCATGAAAATCGGCAATCGCGACGATACGCGTTTTCTTGCTTTTCTGGTCTCAACGGTGGCCCATTCGATTATGGGAACATGCGACCGGCTTCGGGTGGCATGCGGAATCGTCAAGGATAAGCGGTTGCGGGGTATCGGATACAATGGATCGGTCACCGGCCTACCGCATTGCGATGACGTTGACCATTTGATGGATCATGGTCACTGCATTGCTACCCGCCACGGAGAGGCGAACGCGATCTCGAACACGGATAGGGAGCACTTAGTTGGCGCACAAGCGATCGTTACGGCGACGCCCTGCATTAGTTGCGTCAAAGACTTGGCCGAAGCCGGCGTTGCGCAGATCGATGTTATGGGTGCGTACTTCAATGCCCGCGGGAAGGAACATATCGACGCGATTTGCGCCGCGCGAGGTATCCGACTGGTCCAGCACGACGTCGATTGGGCAGAGGTTTTTCAGCAGATGTTCGATATGCTCGCTCGCAAAGGAGGCATTTTGCGCCGCGCGGGATACCGACTCCGCGTCGTCAAGGAGCCGATACCAGAGGTGAAGCTCCATATTATTCTGGTTGCCCGGCTCGGCGCTGGCAAAGGAACCGTTGCCCAAATGATTGAGCGGATCGCTGGTCGGGAATATACGGTTGAGTCCTATCGGTTTTCCGATCCGCTGAATGAGATGCTCGATTCGATGCGGCTGGCACGGTCGCGATCGAACCAGCAGGCGCACTCGCGCTTGATTCGCCAAGAATACGGCGAAGGTGAACTGGGACGGATTGCGCTCGAGCGCATTGGTGAAAGTCCTGCCCAGATCGTGATCATTGACGGAGCCCGCCGGTTGGAGGATGTCAGGTATTATCTCATGGCCTTGCGGGGAGCGGTGCTTCTCCATGTGGATGCCAGTCAGCGAGATCGCTGGGAATGGGTGCGCCACCGAGCTGCTCGTCCGGGCGAGGCCGCCAAAACCTGGGAGCAATTTCAAGAGGAAGACAATGCCGAATCGGAACGTCGAATCGACGAGCTGGCCGCACAGGCTGATGTCCGCATCCTCAACAATGGAACGCTTGCCGATCTTGAGGCACGGGTCCGAGAGTGTCTCGCCCACGATCTCAAACTCGCGTTGTAACGCGAGTTTTTTCTTGGCGGATCGCTTTTTGAAGGTGTTGATAAGTGTATTTTGAGCGTGGCGACGGTGCCGTATAATAAAGCACCGATTGATCGTTGAAAAGGAACATCCATGACTCCTTCACGTGTGCAGGTGGTCCGCCATGCATGGCCCGGCCTTTTTGTCGTTATGGAAGGGCCCGATTACGGTGGCAAAAGCACGGCTGCTGGCGCACTATATGCCGAGCTCCGGAAATTTAATCTTCCCGTCCTGTCCGTCAAGGAACCGACGTCGTTAACCGTGTTCGGACGGACAGTTCAGGCGATCTACAAGAATCGCTCGCCGATCGAAGCCATCGCGGGATGCCTTGCCTGGTTGAACAGCGACCAGGTGTGGGATGCCCATCCGGAACGCCATCGTTTCATGGTCGAATTCTGCGATGCCGGACAGGACATCATCAAAGAAGAAACGAACGAGTCGCTGAAAGAGCAGCATGTGCCCATGGTGGCCATGTTTCTTCAGCTGGGAATGACGCTGGATCGGGTCAGTCACTACGAAGAGACGATCATTCCGGCTCTTCAAGAAGGAAATATCGTCATCTGCGACCGGTCATTTCCTTCGACGCTCGCGTATGCTGCGTCGGGAGGAATCGACTGGAGATACCTGGCGGAAGCGCATGAAGTCATGCTGGGCGACCGCTTTATCCGCCCGGATGTCATGTTTTTCTTCGATCTCTCCGTCCAAGAAGCGATGCGGCGCAAGGCCGAAGCCGGGCGCGGAGAAGACCACTTCGAAAAGCGGGAGCGGTGGATGCGCGTGCGAAGCGCGTACCACAACAAGGTTCTTCCACTATGTGCGGGTTTTACTCGAATGATCGACGCCGAACGCTCCCAGGAGGTTATTCTTTCGGAGCTTTGTCAGGCGTTAACGCCATATGTGAGTCGCAAATTTCAGAGGCCGTAAGGCCTCTTTTCTTTTGGAACTGACCCTTGATTGCGTCCTGTTTTGTGATAGGGTGAAGCGGCGTGTCCCTTCACAACGAAGGAGAGAATATGTCAGACGTGATCGCTCTTGCAGGTTGGCCGCCGGAGGTGCTGGCGTATGCCTTTGCCATGTATTCCCGCTCGGCGCTGTCCATAAAAGAAAGTATTAAGAAGATAACGGACGAGGGGGCGAGCGGATTCCTCGACCTGTACTATTTCAAGTACGGACACAAGTCGATCGCGGATAATGCGCACATTCCTTTGGGGGTTGAAGGTATTTCCCAGATTGCCGCCTTCGAGGTCGAGGACGAACAGCTCTGGGACGGACAGGAGCGTTCAACCCGGTATCAGCGCTTCAAGGCCGGCGGCGGATATTTCATCCCACGTTCGGTTCGGGGCGCTGCCTGTGAGAGCGAGTACTGTCGGATTGCAGATCTCATGCTCGGCGAGTATGAATCATTATCTGCGGAGTGTTTCGACTATCTGACGAAGGCATATCCGAAACCGGAGGGCATGAAAGACGATGCGTACGAACGCACGTTGCGAGCGCGTGCGTTTGACGTAGCGCGGTACTGGCTCTTTTCCGGAATTCTTACCAATGTCGGCCAGATCACCAGCGCCCGCACGCTCGAAAGCCAAATTTCGCGCTTGGCGGCTTCCGTATACCCGGAGGTTCGTGATCTCGCGGACGCGATTAAAACCGCGTGCGCGCAGAAACCCTTTTCGCCTGAGGGGCGGGATGAACCGCCCGTTGCGCCGACGCTTGTCAAGTACACGAGTCCTGATCGGTATCGCATACGTGTGCGTGAAAAAATGCAGGAGATCGCTGCCGGCTTATTTCGAGATGGCATTCCCGCATCATGGACGGGACCACAGCGATACGTTGCCCTTGCGCGGCCGGGAAAGTTGGAGGACGAAATTATTGCGACGCTTTTGTATGAGGTGTCCCAGATACGGTATCAGTCTCTTTTGAGCTTTGTTGCACATGAGGTCGATGCAAAGCAGAGGATCATTGACTCTGTGCTTGAAGATCGCGGACCTCACGACCCTTTTCCGCGGGCGTTTGCGAGCGGCTATGCTGTCCAGTTCGA
>CAYQNM010000028.1:6195-10134 GCA_964419015.1 uncultured Candidatus Saccharibacteria bacterium
GTTCGACACGCCAGAACTCATCAAACATCTGTCCCATCCCGAACGGTACGAAACGCTGATGAGAAGTGTCGGCGAAGCGGTTGAAGCCCTTCGAGTGCAGATCGGAGTCGATGCGGATTATCTCATCCCGTTCGCCTATCGTTCGGGTACGCTGTACAAGATGCATTTAGCCGAAGCGGCATATATCGAGGAACTTCGATCCGGATCGGCAGGGCACTTCTCGTATCGGGACGTGGCGTGTAAGATGTACGATCGGATGGCAGAACGCTGGCCGTTTATCAAGGAGCATGTTCGCGTGACGCCGTTCGGGGTCTACGATCCCTTCAAACGTTAGTATCAGCCCCCAACGGGGGCTTTTTTTACGCAAAAAAGCGTGATACGATGGTGGATATTTCGATGGCGCGCTATATTCCCACAATCGGATTGGAAATCCATGTCGAGCTGAAGACCAGGACCAAGATGTTCTGCGACTCGCTCAACGACCCGGACGAAAAACACCCTAACGTCAACATTTGCCCAGTTTGCATGGCGCACCCGGGAACACTTCCGGTGATCAATGCCGAGGCAGTCAGGAAGTTGATAACGGCGGGGCTGGCGCTGAACTGCTCCATCGAGCGGGATACCTTCTTTGAGCGGAAGAACTATTTCTATCCCGACCTTCCCAAGGGCTACCAGATTTCCCAGTTCCAAAAGCCGCTGTGCCGCGAAGGATACCTCGAGATAGGGACAAGCCCTTCGACTGGCGCTCAGGGTAAACGAATTCGCATCGAGCGGATCCATTTGGAGGAAGATACCGGGCGATCCCAGCATGTCCCGGGAAGCGATGCTACTCTGCTCGACTTCAACCGGGCGGGCGTCCCGCTCATGGAACTCGTGACGCACCCGGACCTGGAAACGTCCGATGATGTCTGGGCATTTGCGGAAGAACTGCGGCTGACGCTCCGCTATCTGGGCGTATCCGACGCTGATATGGAAAAGGGGCAGATGCGCGTAGAGGTGAACATCTCCCTCCGCCCGGAAGGCCAGAAGGAATACGGGACCAAAGTCGAGGTGAAGAACATCAACTCGATCAATGCCGCATCGCGCGCGGTAACCTACGAAATCAAGCGCCAGACGGAGATTTTAGAGGCGGGGGACAACGTCATCCAGGAAACCCGGGGATGGGACGACGTGCATGGGACGACCGTGAGCCAGCGCATCAAGGAGGGATCCGCCGACTATCGCTACTTTCCGGAGCCGGATCTGCCGCCCCTGCATTTCGAAGATGCGGAGATCGAGGCTGTCCGCGCGGGGCTTCCCGAACTGCCCTGGCAGAGGCGCGAGCGGTTTGCGCGGGAATACGGCCTGCCCGTCCATGACATCGAGGTATTCACGGCATCCCGCGCGCTCGGCGACTATTTTGAGCACGTCGCGAGCGAACTGGGAGCATGGGACAAGCTGGCGCATGTGAAGCGGCCGGAGCTGGAACATGCGCCGCGCCTGGTCAAGCTTGCATCCAATTACATCATGACCGAATTTTCGCGCATGCTCGCTGAAGCGTCAGCCGATCCGCAGGACACCAAAATCTCGCCGGAACATTTCGCCGAGCTCATTGTGCGTCTCTTCCACGGCGAGATCTCTTCATCCGCCGGACAGGCGGTCCTGAAAGAGATGTTCGCCACGGGCCTTTCTCCCGAACAGATCATCAAGGACAAGGACCTTGCCCAGATATCGGATGCCGGGGCGCTGCAATCGGCCATCGATCAGGCGATCAGCGAGAATCCCAAGGCCGTAGAGGATTTCAAAAAAGGCAAGGAGGTATCGCTGAAGTTCCTGGTCGGAAAGGTCATGGCTGCCAGCAAGGGCAAGGCCAATCCGCAGGTAGTTGCGGAAATATTGCAAAAAAAGCTACAATAGGGCTATGTCATTTTTCAAAAAGATCATTGCGACCCTGACAGGCATGGAGCAGGCTCCGAACAAGACCGCGGCCATGGAAAGGTTCAGAGCCCAGACAGCGGAGGAAATGAACCTCGCAAAAGAGCGGGCAGCGGATCAGCGCGCTCGCATGGAGGAGCAAGCGGCCCGTAAGCAGGTGACAATTGAGGTCGAAGAAGCGCCGGAACAGAAAGAAGCGGCCTAACCCTTCAGAAATCTCCGAGCCAGGCGCAGTGCCTGGCTTTTGGTTTTCACCCAGTGGATGTTCGGATTACGCTTGAACCAGGTCATCTGGCGCTTGGCGTATTGGACGATGGCTCGCAGGAGGCCTTTTTTCATTTCCGCGAGGGATAATGTATTTTGTCCCACTTCGCGGGATCTCGCGGAGCGAGAGAGATACTGTGCGATCCAGCGGTATTCCAGACCAAATGACTCAAGACGTTTCCAGGAGAGACCATGCTTGCGCAGACGGACGACTTCGGCGATCATTCGCCCGGACGAATGTCCGTTCGGACGAGTCCCTTGTTTGAAACGCTCTTCGAGCCGCGATGCAATGCGTCGTTCGAGGATTATTTTTGGCAATGCGATGCCGAGCCACAAAATATCGTGTTGCACATTACCACGATCGTGGTAATGTGCAACACTTATCGTTGGGACGGGGCGGCCGGTGGACATGATGATTTCCAGCGCGCGGATGAGACGGCGTTTGTTGTGGCGATCAATGGTTTGCGCTCGGGCCGGGTCGAGTGTGCGGAGTCGCTCGAACAATTTCTCGGCGGTGAGTTTGTCGAGCCGGGCACGCAGATGCTTATCCGGTTTTACTTCCGGGAATGATGTGCCGTACACCAAAGCGTCAACATACAATCCCGTGCCTCCGCAGATGATGGGGATTTTGCCCCGCTTGGCGATGTCCGCAATCGCCTTGCGGCCCAGTTTCTGGAACCGCGCGACCGAAAAATCGCGCTTCGGACTTGCGACATCAATCAGCCAATGCCTGACGCCACGAGAGTAATATTCATCGGGTTCTTTGAAGGTCTTATAACGTGAACGTACGTGCATGGTATAAGATTTTTTATGACGGTCTCTTGGAACTTTTCCGGTTCCCACGTCCATGCCGCGGTACACCTGGCGGCTGTCGGCAGAGATTATCTCGGCTCCCAAAACACCCCTTTCTTTGAATGGTTTACTCTGGATGAGCTTTGCGAGCCGAATGGCGAGGTCTGATTTCCCGGATGCCGTTGGTCCGACGATGACGATGACTTTTTGGTTTCGATTTGCCACAAAGTTGACGTTTTACGCTTTTTCAGTACTATAGTCTACAGTTCCTGTGTGATAACACAAGACCAAAGACCAAGGGGGCCCATTTGGAACAGCCACGTCGTGGGGCAGTGCCTGGGTATACGGCGGTCGTCGGAGTGCTGACGAGCGAAATAGTCGCTATCCCGGCGCTCAAGGCATTGCACTGCTCTGGGTTCTCGCTGTTTGCATGGGCAAGCGTCGTTGGGACTGCTGGCCTTTCCTACTGGTATTGGCTCACGGGGGTCGTATTGGATCGTCCGTCTCGGCTCCAGCGTGCCATCAGCGACTACATCGGGATGACGGATCGCTGGTTCTGGCTGTACTGGAAGTCATCCCACCCCCACATCAATCGTCTCCTGGCGTTTTGCGCCCGATGCGCCGTCGGGATTCTGATTTTTCTCCTTGGGGCTATGCCGTTCGGTCTCTGGATTCCCGGAATGGTTTTCTGCCGCACGAAAAACATCCGCGGGGGATTCTGGTTTCTCGCACTGGGAAATATGTTCAAGATCAGCTACTGTATTCTTGGACTTGAAGCAATCATGCGTTGGGGGCGATATTTTTTGCTCCTGTACAGTTAAACAAAACTCCGGCCTTGGCCGGAGTTTATATTACACTTTTGTTTTTGATGCGATCTCCTGCCGTATTTTTGCGATAAAATCCGCGAGGGGCACAACAGTGTCTCCACGCTCTTTTTCGTCGGTCCTTCCGGTGCGGCGGACGGAGACG
>CAYQNM010000029.1:0-6627 GCA_964419015.1 uncultured Candidatus Saccharibacteria bacterium
ACCCTTTCAAAGCCCTGCTCCGCAGGGCTTTTTCACCGATTCGTTGACAGGGCTTGACTTGACTGGTAGCATATCGCCTCATGCCGATACCCGATATTCGCGTCATCAAGATTGGCGCATCCGAGTACCCTCGCCGCTTGGCCCAGATCGCCGATCCGCCGGCGGCACTGTATTGCCGCGGCAATACGGAACTGCTCGACTCCCCATGCCTGGCGATCGTTGGAACCCGCAAGATCACGCCGTACGGCCGCCAAGCGGCGGAATACTTCGCGACCGCGATTGCATCCCGCGGCTTTACGGTTGTCAGCGGCTTAGCACTGGGAGTCGATGCGGTTGCTCACCGCGCGACACTCGACGCGGACGGCGCAACCATCGCGGTCCTGGGTACCGGCATCGGCCATTTGTATCCCAAAGAGAATGAAAAGCTTGCCACCGACATTATCGCTCGCGGCGGCCTGGTGGTGTCGGAGTATCCGGACACGACACCGGGACTCAAAGGCATGTTTCCTCGCCGGAACCGCATCATCGCAGGACTCTCCGTCGGCACGGTCGTCATTGAGGCGGATCGGCGATCCGGCGCACTCATCACCGCCGCATGCGCCCTGGAGCAGAACCGAGATGTCTTCGCCGTGCCGGGGAACATCTTTTCGCCTCGCTCGGCCGGACCGAACCTTCTCATCCAGCAGGGCGCAAAACTGGCGCTCACCCCGGAAGACGTTGTGCAGGAATACGCCGGACAGCAGGAGCTCTTTTCCAGCCGCGCCCCCTCCCTGTCCACACAAGATCCGATTGCACAGAAAATTCTTGGTATACTGGATACCGACGGCCCGGTGCATCTTGACGAACTGATACAAAAAACAAAAGAAGCTCCGGCAAAAATCATGGCCGCCGTTTCAATCTTGGAAATCCAGAACCTCGTTGCCAATCTCGGCAACGGAACATACAAAAGACGCTAACCCATGCAACTCGTCATTGTCGAATCACCCACCAAAGCAAAGACTATCTCCAAATTTCTCGGAGAGGACTTTCTCGTCAAATCGTCATTCGGGCACATCCGCGATCTGCCCAAATCCGACCTCGGCATCGATGTCGAACATGACTTCGAGCCAAAGTACATCATCCCGACCAAGGCGAAGAAAAATGTCACCGCGCTCAAAAAAGACGCGGCCAAGGCCGATGGCGTGCTCCTGGCAACCGACCCTGACCGCGAAGGCGAGGCCATCGCCTGGCACTTGCGCCAGGCACTCGGTCTGGATGATTTAGCCAAAAAGAAAAAAGGATTTTCCATCGGCCGCGTCGTATTCCACGAAATCACCAAGAGTGCCATCGACGAAGCCATCGCACATCCGCATAATCTGGATGACAACCTGGTAAACGCCCAGCAGGCGCGGCGAATTCTGGATCGCCTCGTGGGATACAAAGTATCCCCCATTCTTTGGAAGCGTTATTACCGCGGCCTGTCGGCCGGCCGCGTGCAGTCGGTTGCCGTGCGCCTGATTGTCGAACGTGAGCGCGAAATTGAAAAGTTCAAAGCCGACGAATACTGGAGCATCACGGCGTTCTTGACGCCCCAGAATCCCGAAACGCCCATTGAGGCGGCGCTGGTTGCCATCAACGGTACGGCGCTTGAAAAACTTTCCATCACCAGCGAAGCGCAAGCGCGCGCAATCGTAGACGACCTTGAAAACGCATCCTATGTCGTCGCCAGCGTTGAGAAAAATCAAGTCGCACGTAATCCGCACGCGCCGTTCACCACGAGCACCCTCCAGCAGGACGCCGCCAAAAAACTGCACCTGTCATCAAAACAAACCATGATGTTCGCCCAGCAGTTGTACGAGGCCGGGTATATTACCTACATGCGCACCGATTCGCTCAATGTCGCCGAAGAGGCGCTCGCAAAAGCGAAATCCTATGTGACGGATACGTTTGGCGCTCCGTACCTTGAACAGCGACGCTTTAAGACAAAATCAAAATCCGCTCAAGAGGCTCATGAGGCGATCCGGCCAACCGAACCGTCGCGGACACCCGAGGCGCTGAAAGCCGAACTCGACCCGCGACAGTTTAAGGTCTACGATCTGATCTGGCGGCGCTTTATCGCATCTCAAATGGCCAAAGCGGTGTTCGACGCCACGGCGATCGACATTACCGCCAAGCAATACGGCTTCCGCGCCAGCGGCACAACCATGACATTCGACGGCTTCCTCAAGGTCTATCCTACAAAGTTCGAAGAACACGAACTTCCGGCCGTGAAAACCGGGGAGGCGCTCGGCCTTCGCGAACTCAAACCGGAACAGCATTTTACCAAGCCGCCTCCGCGCTACAACGAAGCATCGATCATCAAGACGCTGGAAAAAGAAGGCATCGGCCGCCCTTCAACCTACGCGGCGATTATCTCGACGGTTCTCGCCCGCCGTTATGTGGAAAAAGACCGTTCGCGTTATTTCCATCCGACTGAAATGGGCGTCCTCGTCAACGATTTCCTTGTCGAACACTTCCCCGAGATCGTGGATGTGCAATTCACGTCCCGCATGGAAGACGAGCTCGACAATATCGCCGCCGGCACAGCCCAGTGGATTCCGGTCTTGCGGGCATTTTACGGCCCGTTCGAGAAACAGGTTGCTGAAAAATCGGCCGAAGCCCAAAAAGAAAAGGCCGCCGAAGTCGAAACCACCTCCAACATCTGCGATAAATGCGGAAGTCCGATGGTCATCAAACGCGGACGGTTCGGCAAATTCATCGCATGCTCGAATTTCCCCGCCTGCAAAAACGTTCTCAAGGAAGAAAAGACGAAACTCCCGCCAGAACTCACGGGCGAGAAATGCGACAAGTGCGGCGTTGGCGATATGGTGATCCGCACCGGACGGTTCGGCAAATTCATCGCATGCTCGCGGTATCCTGAATGCAAAAACACCAAGAAGATTAAAAAAGAAGATTCCTCGGAACCATCGGAACAAGCAGGGCCGGTTGAAAATGCCGACGAATAGGGCTACCATCGCGGTATGGATCGCGTGCTCGAACCCATCCTCGCGCCGCATCGCTTCAGCGATGCGGATCGCACACTCATCGAAAAAGCCTACGCCATGGCCTACCGGGCCCATGACGGCCAACGGCGCCTGTCCGGCGAGCCGTATATTACTCATCCGCTCTGGATCGCCGATTACCTCGCCGCGCTCGGCATGGACGCCGCAACCGTCGCCGCAGCGCTTTTGCATGACACCGTCGAAGATACATCGGTTACCTCCGAAACCATCGCCAAGGATATCGGCGCCGAAGTCGCGTTCCTTGTAGAAGGCGTCACGAAACTCGACAGCATTACCTACGCTGGTGCCGGCCGGTCGCGCAAAGGCGCCGACCCGCAAGTCGAATCCCTTAAAAAAATGTTCTTCGCTATGGCGGAGGATATTCGCGTCATTCTTTTAAAACTCGCCGACCGCCGCCACAATATGCAGACGCTCCAGTATCAGAGCCCCGAAGCCCAGCACCGCATTGCCGCAGAAACTCTGGAGATCTACGCGCCCATTGCCGCGCGGCTGGGCATGGGACGCCTGAAGGGCGAACTCGAAGATCTGGCCTTCCCGTACGCCTACCCTGCCGAGTATGCCGCGTTCGTCAAAAATATCAAAGGCCAGTATGCCGACCGCGTCAAATATGCCGACCGCGTCAAGCCCCTGATCAAGCATCACTTGAAAGCCACCGGCGTTCCGCTCATCGACATCCATTCGCGGATCAAACACTCATACAGCTTGTACCGCAAGCTCCTGAAGTACGACATGGACATGGCCAAGGTATACGATGTTGTCGCCCTCCGCGTCATCGTACCCGATATCAAGGCGTGCTACGCCGCGCTCGGCGCCTTGCACACGTTTTACAAACCCCTTCCGGGGCGCATCAAGGATTATATCGCCGTCCCAAAGCCGAACGGCTACCGTTCCCTGCATACGACGATTTTCTGTGAGAAAGGCAAGATCGCCGAAATCCAGATCCGCACGCCTGACATGCACGAGCACGCGGAGAACGGCATTGCCGCCCACTGGGCGTACGCCGAATCGGGCAAAAAACGGGGCGCAAAGGCAAGCCAGCAGGAAATCCAGTGGGTCGTCCAACTCACAAAGTTTTTGCAAGAACTCACATCCAAAGAAGGGCTCAAAAACCTGAAAATCGACTTCTTCAAAGATCGGATTTTTGTCTTCACTCCCAAGGGCGACGTAAAAGACTTGCCCGAAGGAGCGACGCCGATCGACTTCGCCTACGCGATTCATACCGGCCTTGGGCATGCCGTTCAAGGCGCCCTGGCAAATTCCCGGATCGTACCGCTGGACTACGAACTGCAAAGCGGAGACGTCGTGGAAATCATCAAATCAAAAAACGCCAAGCCGACCCCCGACTGGCTGCGCTTCGTGAAAACGAACGAAGCAAAAAAGCGAATCCGCACCTGGCTCAACACACATGCCTTTTCCGAGACAGCCGACAAAAAAGAGCTGTCGGTTCCGGCTCCCAAACACAAAGCGCGGCGTCCGATCCGCGGGGCGGGGCCGCGGGAAGCCCGCACCGCAACGGTTGCCCTTCAGGGACAGACGGGATTCCTCCACAAGCTCGGCAAGTGTTGTTCCCCCGCCCTTGGCAACGCCATTTGCGGCTATATCACCCGCTCCAAGGGAATCACCGTACACCTTGCCTCCTGTAAAAATATCAAAAGCGCCGACGAGCGGCGCATCATACCGGCGGAGTGGCAGTGACTGTCAGTCGATAATCCTCTTTGCGATGCCGTTGAGTTCTTCGTGATTGGCGAACCGGATCACGATCTGCCCCGCCTGCGTGGCAGGACCGTTTTTACTGGCGGTCTTAATGATAACCGGCACGTTCAATTTGGAACCAAGATTTTTTTCCAATTCCACAAATCGGTGGTCCTTGCGCGCGGCCGCCACGCCCTTTTCTGTCTTGGCGCTCGCCGCGGCTGCCTCGACATCCTTGGAAGAAAATCCGCCATTGATAATCTGGTCGTACACCTCTTTCTGCCTGTCTTCGCTGGGAAACGACAAAAGTGCACGGGCATGGGCAGAAGTGATTTTGCCGGAACGCAGGGCGTCGCGAATGTACTTGGGCAATTTCAGAAGCCGGATCGCATTGGCGACTGCCTCGCGTGACTTTGACACCTTCGCGCCGATTTCAGCCTGCGTCAATCCAAACTCGTTCTGGAGCCGGTCGTACGCTTCGGCTTCTTCCATCGGATTCAAATCGTCCCGCTGGATATTTTCAATCAATGCAAGTTCCAACCGGACGCTCTTGGGTTCTGCGCCGGAAGGAAGATCATCGCGAATGACCACCGGAACCTGCGGCAGACCGGCCAGCGTCGCAGCACGCAAACGGCGTTCGCCGGCGATGAGTTGGTAGAACACATCCAAACCTCGAGTTGTCGTTTCTTCGGTCTTAGCGACCAAAAGAGGCTGAAGGACCCCGTATTTTTTAATCGAAGCCGCCAATTCTTTGAGTTTGTCCTCGTCAAAGTCTTGGCGCGGCTGGTCGGGATTCGCTCTGATCTTGCGTACCTCAACGTAAAAAACACTTTCTTTGGATGATTCGGATGTTCCGGGACCCGCCGCAACACCCGGAATGAGCGAACCGAGACCCTTGCCGAGACCGAAGAGTTTCTTCATGAGTATTTGATAATTTCATCCGCCAGTCGTTTGTACGCACCGGCGGCTCGTGAATCGGGATCGAACTGAAGAATCGTTTTGCCAAAACTCGGCGCCTCTGCGACTGACACCATCCGCGGGATGACGGCTTCGAACACGCGGCCGGGAAAATTTTTGATGACTTCGTTCAGCACCTGTCGGGATAACTGATTGCGCTTATCATACATGGTAAGCAAAACGCCGAGTACTTGCAAATCGGGATTCAATCCGGCGCGCACCAGTTCGATCGTCTTGAGGAGCTGGGTCAGCCCCTCGAGCGCATAGTACTCGCATTGCACCGGAATAAGAACGCGCTCCGACGACGCCAGGGCATTGATCGTCAAAAGACCCAGCGAGGGCGGACAGTCGATGAGGATGTAGTCGTAGTTGGTGCGAATGGACCCCAGCACTCGTTTGAGGCGCAATTCGCGTTCATGCATGGAAACCAGTTCGACTGCGGCTCCGGCCAGCGATTGGGCCGCGGGCAAGATATCAAAACCGAAGAGCGAAGTCTTGCGCAAAAACGCTTGCGGATTTTGATCATTGATAATAGCGTGGTAGATCGTCTGATCCTCGTCGCCTACGTTTACTCCAAGCCCGACCGTAGCATTGGCTTGGGAATCAAGATCGACAAGCAAGACGTATTTTCCGAGTGCGGCAAGATATGCTCCCACATTGAGAGCCGTTGTTGTCTTGCCGACTCCTCCCTTTTGGTTGCAGATGCTGATAACCCGCGCCATGATGCTCGTATCGTATCATCCCCACCCCTTGCTTGCAACATGGAATTGAGTTGAAAAAAGTCGAAAAAATGCTACCATGGCACGATATTGCCCGGGTGGTGGAATGGCATACACGCACGACTCAAAATCGTGTGGCCTCACGGCCTTGTGGGTTCAAGTCCCACCCCGGGCACAGCGAAGCTATACCGAAGCAATGCAATTGATTGCATTGCGGG
>CAYQNM010000029.1:6727-9671 GCA_964419015.1 uncultured Candidatus Saccharibacteria bacterium
CCACCCCGGGCACAGCGAAGCTATACCGAAGCAATGCAATTGATTGCATTGCGGGGTGGACTTGAACGCCGGAGCGATGCGACGCAAGCTTGCGTCGCCGCGAGGCGGTGGCTAGACCGAGGCGAGCGACCCGGCGAGCCGAGAGTCAAAGCCAAGTCCCACCCCGGGCACAGCGAAGCTATACCGAAGCAATGCAATTGATTGCATTGCGGGAGTTTCTTGTTTTTCTCTCGATCATCAAGTATACTCCGGCCATACGGCAGTTCACGAGGAGGTTCCATGCGCCAGACGTGGCCAGTCGTGGACAAGACAACAGCCGTGCTTTTGAACAACGGGATGGGCTTCCGAACTCCGCCCGGATATACCACCCGGGGACTGCCGCATCCGACGCACTTTTTCATCTGCGGTCCTTGCCAGGCAAGGCTTGAGATCACCTACGGATCGGAGGACGTTCTCCTTCAAGCCATGCCTTGCGAGGAAGTTCTCAAACGAGTCTGCTGTTTTCTGTGCAACAGAGCCGCATCAGACGTACCTGATATTCTCCGCCTGTGACAGGGCAATCCGGCATCATGCCGGATTTAATTTTCCTTCGAAAGCATAACAAGATTCTCCAGCACTGCGGCAACGACCAGAGGGCCCATGCCGCCGGGAACGGGCGTCAGGAACGCCGCTTTGGGAGCGATGGTTTCCGTTTCGACGTCGCCCGCGCCCGATGGCGAGTAACCATAATCAACGACAACAGCACCTTCACGGATCATGTCGCCAGTGATGAGGCCGGGTTTCCCGACGCCGGAGATGATGATATCAGCGAGAAGTGAAAAGCGAGAAGGGTCTTCGGTGTGCTCGTCGATCATGAATACCTCCGCGCCGCATTCTTTGAGCCAGTGCGTGATCGGCTTGCCAACGAGCATCCCCTGTCCGAAGATGGCAGCCTTTTTTCCAGCAACTTCGATGTGTTCGTAGTTGAAAAGCATCTTCAATGCTCCGACGGCCGGAGGTGCAATTGACGAATGATCGCCGTAGTGCGCCGCCTGCGCGGCGTCGGAAAGGACATCGATATCCTTGGATAGAGGGATGGCATTCAACATTTTCTCTGTATCGCATCCTGCGGGCAATGGCAATTCGACGAAGATGCCGTGCACATCGGTATCTTCTGCGAGCCATGCAAGCGTTTCAAGTGCTTTTGATTCTTCGTCTGCCGCGAATGCGTACACCGAGAATTGGATACCGATCTCTTCCGCGGCTTTCTTCTTCACATCAACGAACTTTTTGATGCCGGGATCGTCCCCGATGACGACTGCGGCCATGCCCAACAGTCGCGGAGCAGTATCCGCGTCGGCCTTCAACCTCGCCCGTATCCCTTTCGCGATGGCGTTGCCGTCGATGATCATGACAAGTGACATGAGGGATGGCCCGACCCGCTTCACCGGAGCTTCAGCGAGGCGAGCTGGGGGACCCTCCGATCGACCTACAGTTGGAGTAATTTCAAAAGCTGGTCGGGCTTGGACGCGCCGATCCGCACGATTTTCGGTTCGCGCGCGGTGATGTCCACCACCGTCGAGGGGTCGGACTCCGGCAGAGTGCCGACATCAATGACCAGGTCTGGCATGGGCGTCGAGCGCGTGAACATCTCCACGATGGCATCGGGATTCCGCAAGGGCTCGTCGCCAGAGATGTTGGCCGATGTCGCCGTCAGTGGATATCCGAACCGTGCCAACAGTGCGTCGGCAATCGGGTGCCCGGCGACGCGCATGCCAACCGTACCGTGGCCCGCCGTCACGATGTCGGGGATGATTGCCTGTTTCTCCAAGATTGCCGTTACTTTGCCGGGCCATACCTTTTCCAGGATCGCTTCCTGGCGCGAGCTGATGTGGGCCAATTCCTTGGCCCATGCGATATTGCGCACCAGCATCGGAAGTGGCTTTGCCAGCGGCCGCTTTTTCACCGCAAAGACCCTCCGCACGGCATCGGAGTCCAACGCATTGGCTCCCAGGCCATAGAGGGTATCGGTCGGATAGACGACTACGCCACCTTGTTTCAGCACGGAAACGGCCTCTTCAATGGCCGTTGTGATATCTTCGTTATGTCCCACGCGAATGATGCGCAAAATCGAAATGTGTCGGCGAGGCCTGGCCGAGAATCCGCTCGGCTTTCGCCAGATCTTGCGGACACCCCAGGGGTAGCCAAAATGTTGACTGAATCGCACGTATACTGTACCGCGCCTCAATCATTTGGGCAATACTGTCTGTGAGGTAGCGCTCGCCGTTGGTATGCGGCCGCGCAGGATACCGGAAGACGTCCTTGGTGAGCGTCAGGACGCCGGTGGATACGAGGTTCGTGCGGGGGTGCTCCGGCTTTTCCTCGATGTGCTCGATCCTGCCGTCACTTCGCACGTCAACCACGCCGAATTTCCGCGGATCCTCCACGGGTGCAACCAGGAGCGCCAGGTCGGGGCATCGGATCGCCGATGACAATCCTGCACGGCCATGTAGATCGTCGGCATACATCACCAGGAATCGGCCCTCATCGGGCAAGTGTCCCTCGCACGCCAGGAGAGCCGGGTACGTGCCACGCGGCTCGGACTGCTCGACATACGAGATCCGGAACCGCCCGAACCGCGCCCCAAAATGGCCCATGATTTGATCCTTCAGATACCCAACAACGATCACCAGCTCATCCACTTCGCGCGGCAAATCATTGACGATGTGCTCCAGGATCGGAGCACCGAACAGCGGCACCATGGGTTTCGGCATCGTCAGGGTTAACGGCCGCATTCTTTTCCCTTCCCCCGCCGCCAGGATAACTGCTTTCATGTGGTAGAAACTTCCCCGCGCCTGCCATCTGGCATCAGATGGCTACGGCGCCCTTCGGGTTTGCCAGATTTCTTTGTTAGAAGCTCCGTTCCTCCCTCACCGTATGTCTATACGGCTCGGTTCGCTCCTCG
>CAYQNM010000030.1:0-8114 GCA_964419015.1 uncultured Candidatus Saccharibacteria bacterium
AGGCATGTCAGATAGACAAACCAAAACCGCTGGTTTTCAGCGGTCGTGGCAGAGCCCTTCCCTATCCGGAAAAGCAATTCAGCAGGGTATGCTGGTGGGTGCCCGCATCATGATCCTTCGGAATCCCGCCCTCTAAGCACATCCCCTTGCTTAGTATCGCGTATGATAAGCATAGAGGGCGGGGTTCACCAGAATCATGGGATAGCGGCGATGCCGCGTAATAAGGCTCCCGAAAAAATTGAACTTGTGCCAAAGCTTTTCCAGAAATCAGAAGAGCTACTCTCATTATACCAAAACTCCTGAAGCGGCAATGAACCGTGTGCATAACCTCCTACGCGCCCCACCTTGGCATTTATTCTCTCAATCCGTCGAGATTCACGTCATAAAGAATTTCCTCGGCGATGTGGCGGTAGGAAAAGATCTCCTCTGGCGAAAACCAGACTTTGATTTCCCGCTCGGCATCCTGAACCTTGTCGGAACAATGAATGAGGTTCCGAATCGCGCGGCCCTCGGTATCGGATACGTCGTAGGAATCCAGCGTCAGATCACCGCGGATAGTGCCGACGTCGGACGTTAGCGGCTCGGTGCCACCAACCAGCTTTTTTATGATGCCGACAGCTTTATTCCCCTCCCAAACCATCCCTACTAACGGGGATGCGGTCAGGAATTTTACATTCCCTCTGATGATGTCTTTACCGTATTCAATAGGGTCTCTGCCCTTTTCTGGCTCAAGCCCCTTTGCCAGTAATGCGGCCACGCGTTGCTGGCCTTTCTGTAAAAACCAGGTGTCATCTTTGGCATAATGTTCCACGAGCTGGGCTTCGGTCGCACGGATCATTTTGACGGCGATCAGCTTTAAGCCCGTTTTTTCCAGACGGCTCATAATGTCGCCGATGAGCGAGCGCTGAATCGCATCGGGTTTCAACAAGACAAGAGTTCGTTCACGCATAGGTTAAAAGTATAGCCGCTTTTTTCAAATATTCAAGCCCCGTTCATATCCGGCGAAGACGCCAGATGCCATAGCCGATCAAAACATACAGCGCGAGTGCCGTGGCGGAGCTCACGTGGGCCGCCACCGATGCAAACGGCAAAGACGCCAAGAGCCGCACCACCGCAAGCTGATACGCGGTTAGCACCAATGCCCCGAGTCCGATAACCTGTCCCGCCGCCACCCATGCCATACCGGCGGCGCCTGCCACGAATCCCGCGAGCATCGTCAACGGCATCAACGAGAGTACGAGAGCGTTCGCAGGCAATGCGACGAGAGAGACCGTCCGGAAATAATACAAGGTGAGCGGCAATGTCATGATTTGCGCCGATACGGTTGCCGTCAGGACCTCTCGAAGCCACGCAGCCATCGGAATGCGAATAGTCAGCCGCTCCACGATGGGTTGGCACCATATCAGCCCCAACACGGCAAGAAACGAAAGCTGGAATCCGACATCGAACCGCAACAACATCGGATTGAAAAAGACCATCGCCGCAGCCGCGCACACGACGGCGGTGAGAACGTCCGACACGCGGCCATACGCCGATGCGCATAGCAGGATAAGTCCCATAATCGCCGCTCGGACCACCGACGCCGACGCCCCCGTCATAATCGTAAAACAGGCGATGCCGGCGGCAGCAAGCCAGAAAGCTCGACGACGGCGGACACCGTACGCCAAGCCGGCCATGACAACATCGGCTATGACGGTAATATTATAGCCCGAAATCGCCAAGATATGACTCGTGCCCGTCCGCTGAAATTGCCCAATGATCTCCGACGGTATCTGGGCCTTAACGCCCACCAGGATGCCGGCAACATACGATGCCTCGGGTTCCGGCAGACTTCGGGACAGCGCATTCAAAAACTTGTCCCGGAGCATAAAAAGTTCGCGGTAGAGGCCGATCCGCCATCCTTCCAGTTGCGAAAACGGTAGGTATTCCTGGTACGCCAAGATTTCGGGACGCTCGGCAATCAGTTCGATGCCGTCTTTTTTCAAATATGCCACATAATCGAACTGGCCAAAATTCCGAGGATACCCAAGCGGGCCTTTCAGGCGCAAACGATCGCCATAGCGATGCGGCGAAGACGAATCGGTGCGGACAAGAATTGTTTCGTCAGCCGGAAGTACGCGGTCGGGAAAAATAACCTCTCGAACGTGGAACGGAAACTGCGCCTCCTTTACAGAGATCGTCGTGTCCCCCGCAACAAAGCCCTGCATCGTCACCGGTTGTCCTCGTCCTTTGACCAGCCGGTCGGTAAACGCGGAAAGAATGCCGTGGTCGGCACGAAACGCGTTGGTCCGAGCAATACCAAGCGCCGCAACAACCAGGAGGCATGCGATGACATATCCGATATGACGATAGCGGGCAAGCACGGGATACCGCGCCAACCCGCGGTACGCCGAAGCGGCAAAGAGAAGGGCTGCCACTCCGAACAAAACCAGGACAACGGCCGTGGTCGCTTCGAAAAACGATCCGATGGCAACCCCCGCAAAAAACGCCAGCAGCAGGAAAAGAAATATCCTCGAACGGTGGAATCCCATACGCACAGAATAAAGAAAGGAAAAGAAAAAAGCCATCTATCGATGGCTCGCGCGCCCAGAAGCGACAACGATAAGGTAAAGCACCTGGGCTCTTTGTCCTGATTCCCACAGTGTTTGGGGGCTTGAGCCACCAAGCTCCTCGTGAGGAGTTGCCCACCATACCGCGATTGCTTCGGGCGTCAGCGTGTCGCCGATCGCCTCCAGAACCGCCAAGGGTATGCCGAAATCTTCCTCGAAATCAAAGTCACTCATACCGCTTCTTTCTGAAGAGCACCGCCTCATCCTATCGCGCGACCATCATAAAAGCAAATCCGCCGATATCGGCGGATTTGCTTTTATGATGCAAGCCGAAGTCCAGCGTCACTGGCATACCCCGCTGCTGGCGAAACAGTTCGGACAGGAATAGCAAGAACCCGTTTTGAACATCAGCGTCCCGCATTGGCACACCGGCGCACTGGCTTCTCCGCCCATCCGCCGCGGCTGTTCGGCAGCCGGAAGGGCTGCAAGGCCAGCCAGCAGCGTATCGTTCTTTGAACCGCTCTCGTGCGCAATTTCAGCAACAGTGGCGACAGGCGAGAGGCCAAATAATTCCTCTCGATCCTCCTGGTTGAGGAATTTCATACCCAGGTAGCGGAACACATAATCGGTAATTGATTTTGCCATCGGTATGTCAGGGTTTGCAGTGAATCCGGCCGGATTGAAGCTCATATCCTTGAATTTCTTGACCAGTGTCTTGAGCGGGATACCGGACTGAAGGCACATCGAGATCAAGGTTGCGATCGTATCGAGGAGCCCCGATACCGTGCTTCCCTCCTTGGCGGCCACCAGGAACGTTTCGCCGGGCTTTTGAGTATCGGGATAGAGTCCGACGGTCAAATAACCCTCGTATCCTCCGACTGAAAACTTGTGAGTCAGGGCCGGGCGTTCGTCGGGAAGTTTTATCCGCGTGTAGCCGTTGATCTGCTCCACCAGCTGAGTTTTTTTCGCTTCATCTTTTTTCGTGCTCAACGGCTGGACGCCCTTGGAGCCGTCGCGATACACGGCAATGGCTTTGAGGCCGAGTTTCCAACCTTGAATGAACGCATCGCGGATATCGCCGACGCTTGCGTCGTGGGGAAGGTTGATCGTTTTGGAAATCGCTCCGGAGATAAATGGCTGGACAGCGCCCATCATTTTCAAGTGTCCCATATAATTGATGCTGCGTTTGCCATTGGCGGCCTTGAACGAACAATCGAATACCGGGAGATGGTCTTCTTTCAAATGCGGCGCACCTTCGATAGTACCCTGTTCAAGCACATATGAGCTGATGTCATCAATCTCGTGCTGGCTGTATCCTAAGCGTTTCAGCGCCGCAGGAACTTGATTGTTCACCAATTTGAGCGTGCCTCCGCCGACCAGTTTTTTATAGCTGACCAGGGCCAGGCCGGGCTCGATCCCCGTCGTGTCGCAATCCATGAGAAACGCAATCGTGCCGGTGGGAGCAAGCACGGTTGCCTGGGAGTTGCGTACGCCGTGCGCCCGGCCAAGTTCTAACGCTTCGTGCCATACCAGCCGGGACGCCGTGTTCAGGTCTGCGCCGCCGACACCTGACCGCACGGCATTCAGGTAAAGTTTATCAGCCTCGTTAAGATGCATGGCAAGCACATTGAGCATCGAGTCCTTGTTCTTCTCATACCCGGCGAACGGCCCCTTGATGTCGGCAATCAATGCAGACATGCGGTAGGCCTCACCGCACATGAGCGAGGTCACCTGAGCAGCCATGAGTCGACCCTCGTCGGAGTCGTACGGCAAGCCCAACACCATCAGGAGCGCGCCGAGGTTGGCATATCCCATGCCAAGTTCCCGGAAATCAAGAGCGTTGCGCGTTATTTTTTCCGTCGGGTAGGAAGAGTTGCCGACAATGATCTCCTGGGCAAGAATGATCGTGCTCACTGCCTTGCGGAACCGCTCGACATCGAATCTGCCGTCTGTCTTGAGAAATTTGAGCAGGTTCAGCGATGCCAGATTACAGGCGCTGTTGTCGATGTGCATGTACTCACTGCACGGGTTAGAGGCGTTGATGCGGCCGGAGTTCGGAACCGTATGCCACTTGTTGATCGTGGTATCAAACTGCATCCCAGGATCCGCGCTATGCCAAGCGGCGTCGGAGATCCAATCCATGATCTCTCGCGCTTGGGCCCGTTCGATGACGGCGCCCGTCGTCCGCGCGGTCAGATTCCATGCTTCGTTATTTTCCACTGCCTGCATGAATTCATCGGTGGCGCGCACCGAATTGTTGGCATTCTGGTACGGCAAGAGCGTATAGGGCGAAAACAGATCGCCTTCGATCGAGTTCGTAACGCCATTCTCCACGAGAATCTTCGTCATGTCCTCCACGTACTTTTTGCAGTAGATGAAATCCTTGATGTCTGGATGATCCGCATTCAGAACGACCATTTTTGCGGCGCGACGGGTCGTTCCGCCGGAGCGGATTGAGTTGGCGACCCCGTCGGAAAGCTTCATGAACGATACAGGGCCCGACGAATACCCGCCCCGGGAGAGCGGTTCCCGCGATGAGCGGAGATTTGAAAGATTGGCCCCGGAACCGGAACCATATTTGAAAATCCATCCCTCGTCGCGGCCCCATTCAAGGATGGACTGCATATTGTCGTCCACGGAAAGAATAAAACACGCCGAACATTGGGGCTGTTTGTGGACGCCGACATTAAACCAGACCGGACTGTTGAATGCCGCATGCTGGTTGATGAGCAGATAGGTAAGATCAAGCACGAAATTCTCGGCATCGGCCGGAGACGCGAAGTATCCGCCTTCCAATCCCCAGGAGCCGATGGTCTTGGCAACCCGATCCACCATCTGCTTGGCGCTGCGCTCGCGATCGGACGCATCAAGGCGCCCGCGGAAATATTTCGACGCAACAATGTCGGTGGCAGTCTGCGTCCAAAAATCGGGCACCTCGACGTTTTTCTGTTCGAAAACAACATACCCATCGCTCTTGGTAATGCGAGCAATACGCAACTCCCATTCAATCTCGTCGTAGGGATGGCCGGCGCCGAACAACCGCGGCCAGGCAAGGCCTTTTCGAGCAACGCCAATGGGTGCGTCGAAGCGGCCACCGTTGCGCAATGACACGGGCGGCTCTGCCTCGCTCAATACCGGCTGGGTTGGATATGCGGCTCCGTTCATAGGCGTTCGGCCAGAGGGTTTGAGACCTTTCAGCACTCACTCATCAGAGTCCTGAAACGGCCTCAAAGGAAGAAGCAGCTCCGCAGAAAGCGGAGCTTGATCCATACACCTCTTGTTAACTACACCCGTAGTGGAACTTCATTATACCAACCGCGCATCACCCGTAAATGTGGATAAGTTTTCGACTATCCGACACAGAAAATTCCGCTGTTTTTTCGTGTTTTTATAAAAAGCCCCGACGGTACCGTTGGGGCGAATAAGTATTGAAGCAACAAGCGAACGAAAGTGAGCGCAGTGCCCAGCGCCAGGAGGCGGCGGGCACAAAGAAATCTGGAGAATAGGTAGCGCGGTTATTTGTTCATCTTGCGGCGGATGAAGGCTGGAATATCAAGCCCATCGTCCCCGATCGACGGATCCACAAGTTCTTTGACTTCCCTGGCCGGAAGCGGCGCCGGTTCGGGGCGGATCGGGTCGATCGGCCGTTTGATAGATTCAAAAAGATTCATTCCTCCATTGTAGGGCATCTGCCGGGGAGACGCCGTTTGGCTTGCCGTAAATCCAGTCGCGACAACGGTGATTTTAATCTCACCTTTTTTGATTTTGTCGTCGATAACCGCGCCGAAAATGACTTTTGCTTCCGGGTCAATGTGTTCGGTAATGACCCGGGCCGCTTCGGAAATTTCGGCCATTGCCATGTCGGGCCCACCCGAAACGTTGAACAAAACACCGCGAGCTCCGTCGATCGCCACTTCCAGGAGCGGCGAATTGATTGCCATTTTTGCGGCTTCGATCGCGCGGTCTTCGCCGCTCGCGCGTCCGATACCCATCAGTGCCGAACCGGAATTCGACATGACCGCGCGCACGTCGGCAAAATCGACGTTGATGATGCCGGGAATCGTAATGAGATCCGAAATGCCCTGCACGCCCTGCCGTAAGACGTCGTCGACGATCGCGAACGATTCAAGAAGCGGAGTCTTGCGGTCGATGATCGACAAGAGACGGTCGTTGGGAATGGTGATGAGCGCGTCGACTTTGTCGCGCAGGATGCTGAGCGCTTCTTCGGCGATGCGCGAGCGCTGCGCCCCTTCGAATGCAAAAGGCTTGGTGACAACGGCAACGGTAAGCGCGCCGACTTCGCGCGCGATTTCGGCGACGATCGGAGCGGCGCCGCTTCCGGTGCCTCCGCCGAGACCGTTGGCGATGAAGACCATGTCGGCGCCCTTGAGCGCGGCGAGAATATCTTCTTTGGTGTCTTCAGCGGCCTGTCGCCCGATTTCGGGATTCATGCCGGCACCAAGGCCCTTGGTCAGACTCTTGCCGATATGGATTTTGACTGGGGCATTGGACTGATGGAGCGCTTGAGCATCGGTGTTGACCGCGATGAATTCGACGCCATGAATACGCGCTTCGATCATCCGCGTCAGCGCGTTATTGCCGGAACCGCCGATACCGATCACCTTGATCCGGGCGAATGTTTCAAATTGTGGCTTGACTTGAGGCATCTGCGAGTATCGTTGACTGAATCACCTGCGTCTTAGCATAAATAAAAAAGGCCTGCAAGCCGAAAGGTTTTTCGTGTGGATAACATTGTGGATGACGCAAAAAGACAAGCTATGGCAGGAAGTTTTTCAGCCACGCAAGAATCTTTTTGACCCCCCCTTCGCCCCCGAATACCGCATTGGCCGGATGTCCCGGAGCGTATTCGAGGTCGAATCCCCAGACGACCAGGCCGATGGCAACCATGTACGACGGATTATTGAGCACATCGGCAAGGCCGGCGACGTGTACGGGACGCGCAATACGGACGGGCAAGCGGAGTTTTTCTTTGACCAGGCCCGCAAATCCCGGAAGATTTGCCCCACCACCGCTCAACACCACTCCGGCCGGAAGTGTCCCATGCCGGGATATTTTTTTCAACTCGGCGACCGCCATATCCAGAAGCTCATGAACGCGGGCGTCAACGATCCGAATAAGCTGGCGCTTGGGCAAAACGAAATTCTCCTCTCCCAGCGCCGCGGAAAGGTCGATGTGCTCGCGGCGGCGCATATCTTCCCCTTCGGATGTTGAACCGTGCTCGAGCTTGATCCGTTCGGCGACATCCAGCGACGTGCGCAAGGCAATCGCCAGGTCATTGGTAATATGTCGGGATCCGATCGGCAAGACGGCGCTGTGCATCAAATCGGCTTCCTCGAAAACCGTGAGTGTCGACGTGCCTCCGCCAAAATCCAGATTGACAACGCCGTATTCTTTTTGATTTTTGTCCAGGGCAGCGAGCGCAGATGCCAGCGGAGCATAGACGAGTCCGGCAACTTGAATACCGGTTTCCTCCACACATTTGGCAATGTTGCGCACATAGGGAGCCAGGCCGTCGATAATCAACACCTCGGCCTCGAGCCGGAC
>CAYQNM010000031.1:0-2254 GCA_964419015.1 uncultured Candidatus Saccharibacteria bacterium
ACGCCGCCGTCCCGAAAGCCAAGGCGCATGAGCCGGTCCCGGCGTTCGAGCATGATGCGATCTTCCTCCCAAATCCGATTGCGCAATTGCCACACGGCAAAACGCACGAATGGATCAAGAAAACAGAACAGTCGAGGAACCTGGAACAGGTACTCGACAACGCAATGCGCCACACCCGATGCACTCTGCTGGCTAATATGCCATCGAGAGGAGGATTTCAGGCCGAAAATATTTGTGCCGCGGCTTTCAATGCCTACCCACGGAAACAATCTCACATGCTGAACAGCAACGGTCTTGATCAATCCTCCGAACAAAGACACCGGAATATGCACCTCGTGGTGCGTCGGCGAGTGAATAATCGGCGTCACTGCCGTAATCTTGCTCACGTGGCGCTTCCAGGATTTGGAATATTTGCCGTGAGCGTAGATTTCATGGCCGTAGTCAACGTAGTTTTCAATGATTTCCCGCGGAGACGCTTTCACCAGGTATTCCATGACCAGCCGAATCTCATGAATGCGCATCGGACACCTCCCGAGCATAAATGGCTTTTCCTCGAAGGGCTATCTCATAGCGACGCAATGCTCGAGCATGACCCTTGAGACATTCCCCAGACGCGACATCGAAAACGAACCCGTGCCACGGACACTGGATCGAACTGTCGCGCATCTCGCCTTCAGCCAAGGGTCCCATTTTGTGGGAACAGATATTGGAAATCCCGACCAACTTGCCGCCAAGAGCGACAACAAGAATCTCATCATCCGGCATCCTGAATACTTGAGGCGCTTGTTCGAGCGTGCCTAAGTGAACCCATGATTGCCCGTGTGGCGCACGCGCTTCGTTCACCAGAACCTCCCTATCGATCCTCCGAATGCTACATCATTAAATCCTCCTTGGTCAACTTGCTTTTTCCTTAATAATATTTTATTATATACCCATGGAGGTTTCGATGAAGTGGCTGGCCAACCGTACGAATTACGACGAATGGCATCGCTGGTTTGCCTGGTTCCCGATCCAGGTGGGTGATCACTACTACTGGCTTCAGTTTCTGGAACGCAAACGGGATCCGGAGTGTTGTGACAACACGTGGCTTGTCCGAGTTCCCGAAAGGAAATAGCCTCGGCAAATCTCGCCTGCGATAGAGCTACGCTCTCCGCGGGCTCTATTTTTTAAAAGAAGCGGAAGAAAAGGAATGCACCTAGATAATTTAATACGATATCAAAGCTGGTATCCCACCACGAATATTCTTTTAAGGGGAGCCGCAAAATCTCACGAAGCCGCCGTCCAAGCTTCGGTTCCGCCAAAAGAAGTTCTAACCCCTCCCACAGTACCGTGATCAGAGCAAGTCCTGCCATGGTCTGCCAAAAACTGAGAAAAGAGGCCATGAGCATCGCAACAAAAAATCCGCCAAGGAAATGGAGGACTTCAAAAAACCAATAGTGGCGAAATCCGAAACCGCGGCGGATTCCGACACCAACATCAAGCACAAAGAGGGCCACCAAACCTATAAGAGCAGTGAGGATCATGGTGTCCAGTATACCACCGAAATAAAAAGCGCGCCTTGGCAGACGCGCGACATATAGTCGTTTCAGATAAAATTGACTCCCTTGGGCGGAGCGTCATGGGCCAGGTGCTGCTCCAGTTCCCCTGCCGGGAGCGCACGCACATCCCACAAGAAACGGTTTGCCGCATCCATCCGGCAGTTTTTGCGGCATTCCAAAATATCCAGCTCGGAATTGACGAACTGCCAGTTTTGCCGGCGTTTCTTACCTTCCCAAATGTCCTGGAACGTCTGATGCTTGATGTTTCCCAGGACAAATCGCTGGTCACCTAATCCGATGCCGGGCGGCAAATATGCACTGCAGGAAACAAAATCGCCCGTCGCCATCACGTACCCCCACGCCATCGGCGTCGTCTGACACACGGTGTAGTGGCGATCCGGATCTTCGTAATTTTCCATGGTGCGAGCCCGGAACGCAACATGAAACGTTTCATCCGCAAAGCTCTGGAGGCGTTGATTGAGCGCCAAGGCATCACGATAGGTGAAGCCGCCAAACAACTCTTCTTGCTTGTTGATGCTATAACGGTGCTGGGAGTACGGCTTAATCACCACATAGTCACAGCCCAATTCCTTCATCAGCTCAACGAACGCGGCGACTTCGTGGATGTTGGTCGGATTCATGAGCATCTGGGCACCGACCATGCATTCCAGCCCCGATCGTTTCGCCTGGGCGGCATACCGGATGTTCTCGATGAT
>CAYQNM010000031.1:2354-8033 GCA_964419015.1 uncultured Candidatus Saccharibacteria bacterium
CGCAGGTTCCAGAACAGCCGGCCGAGTGTTGCGCATACCTGAATCACGTTGTCCCGTCGGAACGCAACGGATGATCCTTCCGGACGAGGTTGAAGCATGATCGGCACTTCGCGGTAGGAATGTCCGCGTTGTACCAGAGTAGCCAGGATTTCGGCCATGTAGGCAAAACTGTCGTTGCGCGATGGCAACTGCCGCAAAAGCTCGACCCGGTGCACACACATGCCATTGTAGTAACGCAGGCGCAGGCCGGTAATGGCATTCATCAGGAATGTGAATGTCCGTGAAACCACCCGCCGCATGAACGGTCTGACGCTCATGTTGGCGGCATAGGAGGTAATAATATCAGCTTCGCCGACATGCGTGAGAACGGCAGAAATGGCTTCCTTGGCGATTTCGTTGTCGCTCGCCACCATGACAATGTTGGCAAAGCGCGCGTGGTCGACGCCCATCCAGAATTTGTCCCCTAGGTTGCTGTACTTTTTTTCAAGGACCCTGACGCACGGATATTCGGCAGCCAATTCGTCGGCGATCGCCAGCGTACCGTCGTCGGGTTTGCCATCCCGGCGCGGTGATGCTCCGATCATGATTTCATAGCGTTCGATGCCGGCATCGGCCATAGCGGCAATGGTGTTCTGCACGGCATGGCGAATGTTGCCGGCCACCATGTATGCTGGCATAATGACACTGATTTCTTTCATAGGCGCCTCCGCGAATCTCTCTGCTATCGTAGGGAAAACGATCATATTTTGCAAGCGACGCTCATGACCACATCACCAACTCGAACCCGCGCAATCCTGCTTCTGGCCGCTACGTTGATCGTGTGTTATCTGCCGGTCATCGTTGCCAGCCGCTCACTCGTCGCCCCACTCATGTATCCCTTGGGAGCGACACCGGACGGACCCTATGGCTATCATGGAAGGACTCCGCTCAACACCTTTAACGTCGACATGGCCACCGGAATCTACGGCGACTGGCCAATAAATATTCTTGCAGGCAAGATCTGGAAGTCCGGAGCCGTGCCTCTTTGGAATCCGTACCAGGGACTTGGTGTTCCGATTCTTGCCCAGACCGCGTTCAAGGTGCTGTTTCCGTACCAGATTCTCGAAGACATCGCTCCGTACCGTTTGTGGGATTTTTTTATCCTGGGAAGAATGCTCATCGCCGGAATCGTTCTGTTTCTTTTTTTGAGAAACAGCCGGGTTTCCTGGTTCGGATCATACATCGGCGGCATGTCGTACATGCTCTCGGGAGTATTTACCTGGTTTTTCCATCTAGAGCAATTCACGAACATGGCCATGATGATGCCGGTGCTCCTATGGGCTGTTCAACGGTTTTTGGAAGAACCTTCCGTAAAAACCTCCGCAGTCGTCGGCATCGCGATCGGCCTGACGCTGTTTGCCGGGACCCCGAGCATTGCGATTTATCTGCTGCTTCTGACCGGCATGTACCTGAGCGGAGGGATATGGCGACGCTGGACGGCCGGAAACGGATTGCGGACGCTTGTCCTTGCGACGGCGGGCGGGCTGCTGGGACTGGCCATCGCCGCACCGGCGGTTCTGCCCTTTCTGGAATACCTGCCGACTGCGTATAATTACCGGACCGCACAAGCATACGGCAGCGCATCGCTTCCGGAGTGGCATACGTTCCTTTTCCACCTCTTTCCTTCGTTGAGCGCGTACGAAACGTCATACCGCACGTTGCCGATCAACGGCATCTGGGACAATCTCGGCGGCTCTGTGAGTATGGGAGTTTCTTTGCTGGTTCTGGCCGGCATTGTCCTCTGCGTTAAACGGCGTACGACAAACTTTTTGTTTGTCTTGTTCGCCGCCATCGGCCTGGGCATTATTGGCAAGAATATGGGTATCTGGCCGTTTGTTGCCATCGGGTACCTGCCACTGTTCAGTATGGTGTGGAGTCAGCGATGGGCCGGGCCGGCGTGGACGGTCGCGTTCTCCGTGGCGGGAGCTTGCGCCTATGATCTCCTTTCAGCGAAGGAACGCGACCCGCAACGCATCTTCTCATCCGTAGTGAAAGTCGCCATCCTGACCGCATGCGCCGCTGGCCTCGCCGTTCTCTATGCACATCGAGCAGTTCCGTCCGGTATCGCCGGACTTAAGGCAATACCGGCCTTTGCCACTCTCGCCATTCTGCTGTTTGCGCCACATTTCCCCGATGCCCGAAAGAGAGGCATCCTGTACGCAGGAATCATCTTCTTGGATCTCTGGTATGCCATTCCCCGCGGTTACGGAAATATTCCGATGCTCTGGCTCCTTGCCGCCTATATTCTCGGGCTTGCGGGATGCGCGCTCTGGGCGTCTGGCCGACCACGGCTCGCATCAACATTCGGGCTAGCAGCAATCGCCGTTTTCCTCATTACCGACCTGTCATCAGCTCGCGGCCTGCCGCAACGCGCCGACCCCTACCTTGCTCCCGGCTATGTGCGATTCTTGGCCGGTCGGAGCGACCAACTCATGTACCGCAGTATCGGAACCGACGGCGCCGCCATGCCCAACACGCCAAGCGCATTCGGCTTTTCGGACGTGCACTATATTAACGGTATCAGCCCCGTTTTATTCCATGAATTCCGCGTTCAGAATCTCGACGATTTCTTCCAATTCAAACCGGATTCCACGTCGCTCTGGATGACTGGCGTTTCAGAAGTGTATGGGAGTACAAGTCACGACGACTTCCGGGTCGAAAAAGACGTTCGTGCGCGCTTACCCTACTACCAGCTCATCGGAACCCGGTATATCATCGCCGGCCCGACGCAGGATATCAATATTCCCTATCACCTTACTCCGCGCAATCCGGATTACTTTCCGCGCATCTACCACGACGAGGTCAATATTTTCGAGATCCCGGGCGCCCGGCCGAGGATATTCGTCGCACCTCGCGTGCGCGTCGCCGCATCGCTGAACGACGCCCAGCGCATAACCCGCTCCCTCGGTCAGAAAATCCTGGAAACCGCCGTCGTCGAACGCGACATTGTCGGCCGTATTACGCCCGGCGCGCAGGGAAGCGCGACCTTGATAACGGCAGAGCCCAGCCGTCTCGTTGCCTCGATAGATCTCCGCCAACCGCAACTCGTCGTTATCTCGGACGTTTTCGATCCGGGATGGAAAGCATTTCTAGACGGCCAGGAAACCGAACTATTCCGCGTAGACGGTTTTATGCGCGGCATCGTCAGTCCTGCCGGTCACCACCGCCTCGAAATGGTCTACCGTCCGAAGGGATTTTCCGACGGACTTGCGGCACTGGCGCTGGGACTGCTTCTTGCGGCGGGATGCGTCGTCATTGAACGGAAATTCCCATCCTGGCACATGGCGGTACCCATAGTATTTTTACTCGCCACGGTCGGTGCGGCAACTCCCTACCGCTCGTATACGTCGAACATCGCCGGCACGTTTGCAAAGTCGGCAGCCAGCAAAGACGACCGCGAACTTTTGGACCGGCGTACCATCGTGATTCGTTTCTTGATTAAAAACTTGGAACCGGAAAACCTCTTTGAGAAAAAGCCGATCGCATACAAAAAGTTTGTCTTCGAACCGAAGGACGCCGGCAAACTGGAAATCGTCTACGACTCCGATTCGATCCAGAAAAGGGCCGCGCTCCGCCTCATCAGCCCCGAGAGTATCGGGAGCGAACGGCAAGCGTATGCACGCGTCGTGAAAGAGTTCTTCGATCACGATTATGCCGGGTGGCACGTCAGGCTACAATGGCTTGTCCCGCATCTTGCTATCAACGGATTGGAACGCATGCTGCATATATCGGGATTTCCCGGAAAAGTGGTTGTTTTTTTGCTGACTGTCAGTGGGGAACGGCCGCCGACCGTCCGCATCGTCCTACTCAACCGTATCGTGGGGCAGAGTATATCGCTTTTTCCTGCGGAAGATGCAAACCGAGACGCTCTGAACGAGGATGTATTCCTCCCGGTTCCCGGCACCAGCCAATGGATGCCGGGAACACCAGATCAGACGCCCGAATCCTCGCCCTTGTAAAGACCATAAAAAGTATGTAGAATCAGCCGCAGAGCACGTTGACAATAGCGGTGAGACTGCATGAAAGATCTCTTCGTAGTCCGGAACATCGAATACATCGACCCAATGAATATTGAGACGATGTCGGCATTGGCCCGGCGGGAACGGCACAGTACGTTTTTGAGCATCATGAGCCAGGACGACCTGGAAGCTGACCTGAAACGGATTCGTCCGGACGTGGTTGCCTTTAGCACCCTGACGGGCGAACATACTCACTACTTGCGGGCCGCGGCCCTGGTGAAAAAAATCCATCCGGAAGCGTTTACCGTCATCGGCGGACCGCACTGCACCTTTTTCCCCGAGATCATCGAGGATCCGAATATCGATGCCGTCGGCATGGGTGAATGCGACGACGCCTGGCCGGAGCTGTTGCGCAACGTAGAGGCGAGCAGAAACATCCACGCAATCCACAACATCATCACGAAAGAAAATTGGTTCGGAACGTTCAAACATGCCGACGAAGCCGTGCGGCGGGCGCATCTGCGCGGCCGAACGACGTTTCTGGACGGACTTCCGTTCCTGGATCGCGAGTTGGTCTATCGCAAGACGCACCTGCGCGATTTCCCGATGCGCTCGTTCATGTCATCGCGGGGGTGTCCTTTCGAATGCACCTACTGCTTTGAGCCGAAGTTCAACCAGATTTATCGAGGCAAGGGCCCGATTTTCAACCGGTTCAGCGTGCGACGGATGTGCGAAGAACTGAAGGAACTCAAAGAGCGGTGGCCGACCCAATTCATAAAATTCTACGATGACATGTTCTTCGTCAGCAAAAAGATCGACCCTTGGCTTGAAGAGTTCGCCGAGGTATACCCGCAAGAAGTCGGGCTTCCGTTTTTCTGCCTGACTCGATGCAACGTGCTCACCGAAGAAATCCTCCTGCTTCTGAAACGAGCGGGACTGCATTCACTTACGATGTCGATCGAGGCCGGAGACGATTATATCCGCGACCAGGTCATTAAACGACACATGACTCGGGAGGAAATCCACAAAGCCTTCGATCTGTGTCACAAGCACGGCATCGTGACGTTCGCCAATTCGATTCTGGGAATTCCGGTACGTCCGGATATCATGGCCCAACAGGGCAAGACGCCACTGGACTACGATATCGAGTCCCTGGATCTGAACCTCCGATGTCGGGTGACCTTCGGGGAATTCGGGACCGCATATCCGTACCCGGGGTGCGAACTCACCGAATATGTCCAGGCCAACGGCTGGTTCGATCCGACGACGGATTTCGACAAATTGCACATGAGTTACCAGAGCGAGAGTCCGCTGAACTGCTTTACTCCCAAAGAAAAACTCGCTCAAAAAAATCTGGAAATGCTGGGAACCGTGTGCATCGCTTTTCCCTGGCTTCGAAATCTGACCGTCAAGCACCTGATCCATCTCCCGCTCGGGAGAATCTATTTCGTTCTCTACTATCTGACGAAAGGGTATCTGAACATCTTCAAGGTATACCCCATGAGTTTCACGCTGGGCAATCTCGTCAAAAATATCTGGCGAAGTTTTCGAAATGAGTACAAGAAACACGCGCCCGGATCCCAGTTGTATGCCAAACCCGTTATCCGGGACTCCGCCGACAATCAAATGCTCGGCGGCCCGCCCCGTATTTAGACTCTGACTTCGGTCAGAGTTTTTGTTT
>CAYQNM010000032.1:0-7279 GCA_964419015.1 uncultured Candidatus Saccharibacteria bacterium
GACCACTGGCAACTCGCCGCGTACCGGGTGGCCGCCACGAAGTGGCTGCAGCAGAACCACCCGGAAGTGAAGCGCGTTCTCGGCGCGATCGTCGTCATCCACGAGGACGGTTCCACGAGCGACGACATCGCGGACGAGTGGGATGAGTTCGACCTGGTTGAGCGGGACATGGAGATCCGCAAGATCGCCGCCCGGGTCGCGCGTGTCCAGGCGCAGGACGCGCAGGGGATCCGGCCCGACGTCCTCGAGGGCGACCACTGCCGGAAGATGTACTGCGCCTCGTTCGACTACTGCCCGGCCAAGACCGGCCTGGTGCGCCAGGCGGCCTCTGCGATCGAGGGCGTGAGCGAGAAGGATTTCGGAGCCATCACGCCGGAGCGCGCCGGGCAAATCTGGATCGGCCTCAAGCGGTGGCGCGAGATCCTGGACCGGCTGCAGAACCGCATCGAGAAGTTCGCCGTCCTGCGGCCGTTCCAGTTGCCAGACGGGCGGTGGGTCAAGGAGCGGCTCGTGTCGCCGAGACCGAAGGAGTACGTAACCGACCCCGAGATCGCCGAGCGCGTGCTCGAGGAGATGGACCCAGAGGTCGCGCGCATCGCCGTCAAGAAGTCGATCTCGAAGGGCGCGATCTACGACGCCTGCAAGCAGATCTACGGCGCGAACGGCGTGTCGCGCGGAAGCGCGATCTGCGCACGCATCCGGCGCGAAGGCGGCATCGAGAAGGTCAGCGGCGATCCGGCGCTCGAGGTCGGCGAGGGGGCGGAATGACAATCGCGACAATTCGCCACGGCAACCTGAAGGCCTCCTGTGGGGCGTAGACGCGTCCTTTGTCCACGCTTCCTCGGTCCGTACGAGGAGCGGGGCCACAGCGGCAGGCGCTGGCGCGTCATCTTCGTCGCCCACGACGGAGCGCGGAAGCAGTCGGTCTACGCGACCGAGGCGGCGGCGCGGGCCGTGATCAGGGTGAACGTGGTTGGCACCGCAACCGACGCACCGGCTACACATGATGTCGACACGTCGAACACGACACACGGTGGAGTGATGACGATGAGCAGTTCTCTAACAGCAGCGGCACAGACGGCCAGGGTCCGCATCCTGCTTGAAGTTGCGCGGGTGCTGTCTGATGGCGCGTCGCATCGCCGCACATCGCTGTTCAGTCCGGCGCAGTGGAACAAGCTGCTCGTGGAGCGGATGGCGCTGGCGGGGCTGGTCGTCGTCGAGCAAAGCGCCGCCGGCGCCATCATGATCCGGGCGGCTGGTCCTGACGCACTCGCAACACTGAAGTCTGCTGACAGTGTATGGGCCTCGAACATGTTGTGGCCTCGCGAGGTGTCGCCAGATGTCGCCGCGGCGTTGCCTTCGGCCGGAGTTCCTGTGGCGGCGCAGTCCATCGGCGATGTCATCGCCGACATCGGGACTCTCATCAAGCTTGGGGCGGCGACCATCGACAACCTTTCCTGGCTGCGTGAGCGTGTTTCACACATCGACAAGCGCCTCGCTGCCCTAGAGGAGGCTCTCAACGGGCCTCCACGGTTCAAAGAGGAGGATGCTGCTTGAACGAGCGAGTGAAGTCACTGTTGGCCAAGCGATCGCGTGCAACATCGCAGCGCGAACTGGCCGCGATCGAGCGCGATGCAGTGGCCGCCGCGCGCTTCGACGACCGGCGCGGGGAGAGTCCCCACATCCTGCTCCGCGACTTGTTCGGCGCTGAGTCGTACGTCGCAGACACTCGAATTCGTCTGCTCGGGCACCTCGAGCGTCTCGGCGGCGATGCCGCCGAGACGCTCTGGAATCTAATCGAGAAGCCCGACGACGGCGGCGCTACGCTGTCGGCAAAGGCCGCCATCCGTCTCCTGGTTGAGGTTGCCGGCCGCGGAATGCCTCTCGACGGGGCCGGCATGCGTCTGCTCTCTCTGCTCCAGAGAATCAATCAGACCCACAGCAAACGCGCTCTGGTGGAGCGAGACGGCAAGAAGACCTACTTTTTCGTTCCCAGGACCGCTCGCCCTGCGCGAACGAGGAAGACTGCTGCGACGGAGAAGAAGGACATCGCTGGTCGCTCGTTCGACAAGGAAGCCAACCGCGCGCGCGCGGCGCTCTGCGAGTCCATCGAGAAGATGCTGTCCGGCATCGACCATGCGGAGGCGCAGCGCATCATGCAGATGTTCCGGGCCGAACTGAGCGACGTCTTCCAGACGCTGCGCGCACGCGTCGCGCGCAGCCGCGACGTGCGCGGACAGGCGGCTAGACCGATGGTGGCCGAAGCGTGCCGCGTTCTCGCGATGGATCCGCCGCGACGCGGGGAGCGCGTGGACCTCAGCAAGGCCAAGACCCAGAAGCGCCGCCTCGTTCGCGCGTACCACCCCGACATGGCGGCGAGTGGGCGGCCACCTGACGAAGTCGATTCCGCCGCCCAGCGATACCAGCAGGTGCTCGAGGCCTACGCCGTCATTGAGCAGTACAACCAGCAACTCGGAGGACCGTGATGAAGAAGTCCAGGACGAACGATCTCGTGGCCGGCTACAGCGTCAACACGAAGGACCCGATGTCTCAGCGCGTGGCGCACTTCATGGACTGGTCCGCCAAGCATCACCCGGGGCACTACGTCCCGTACAACCTCATCCTCAAGGCGGTCATGGGCTACGCCAAGACGCCGCGGCTCGACAGCGACGAGGTCGAGCGCCTGCGCGGCAAGATGCAGAACGTCCGCAAGATCCTGCTCGAGAAATACAGCCGCACGCTCGATTCCCAGGCTGGCGTCGGTGTCCGCGCGACCACGGGCAGCGCCGACGTCCTCGTCCAGGCACTGCCGAAGAAGATGCGGCAGTTGCTGTCCGCGAAGAACGGTGTGATGCAGGTGGCCGGGCTCGTCGACGCCTCCCAACTGCCGAACACGCCGGAGATGAAGCCGTGGAAGGAGTGGCTGAGCCGCTCGGTCGCCGACGTGCGCAAGGTCATCGGCAGCGCGGAGTTCGAGCGCAAGCTGATGCCACCGGCGACGGAGGGCTAGTGGCCGGCATGCTCGATCTTGGGTCGTGGGAACGTGAACGCTGGCGCTTCCAGGCGCAGCGGGGGGTGCCGGCATTTTCCGGCATCTCCGGTGGACGCACGTCCGGAATGATGGCCGCGCTCCACGACGACAGCGTGACACTCACGTTCCAGAACACCGGGGTCGAGCACCCGAAGACCTACGACTTCCTTGCCGCGCTCGAGAAGGCCCTCGGCAGGCCGATCGTGTGGCTGGAGTTCCGGCCGCCGGCGGAGCGTGGAGCGCCACCGCGCGAGTTCAGTTTCGCAGTCGTCGACTACGCAACCGCCTCGCGCGACGGTACGCCGTTCCGGCTGATGCTCGAGGCGATCGCGGAGTACCGGAGGGTGGCCAAGGGTCTGGGCCCGGTGTCGCCGTGGGCGCGCTCGCGAATCTGCACGGCATATCTGAAGCACCGGGTGCAGGAGAAGTACATTCGCTCCCTGGGGCACGAGGAGTGGGACTCCTTCGTCGGGTTGCGCCGCGACGAACCGCATCGTGTGGTCGCCATGCGCGCGCGCGCCACGTCGACGGTCTCGTTCCGGATGCCACTTGATGAGTCAGGAATCAACAAGGAGAACGTGCTGGCGTTCTGGCGGAACCAGTCGTTCGACCTTGAGATCCGAGAGAACCAGGGGAACTGCACAGGCTGCTTCCTGAAGGACCAGTCCGACCTCGCGAGGGTCTTACAGGAGGAAGAGACGAGTGCGGCGTTCTGGGAGGCGCTCGGCGACACGTTCCCGGACTTCGGCGGCCAGCGCTTCCCTGGGTACAGGCAACTTCGCGCCGAGGGGCCGGTGCGCGAACGCATCCAGGAGGCATTTGCCGAGAACAGGCCGCCGCTGAACGACGGCTCGTTGACCGACGAGCGGTTCCGGCTGGTGGTGCTGCAGGAGCGCCGCCGCCGGCAAGGTGAACTCCCTGCGTTCTCCTGCTCCTGTGAGGGTGCCGAGGCGCTCGCCGACTCCGTGGAGAGCCGGCAGATCGAGATGTTCCCATGACGATTCTAACCGGGAGGCAGACCATGTCCGAGAACCCGCCGAGCAACGGCACCGAGACGAGCGACGCGGCCGCCGAGAGCATGAGGCCGTGCGCGGCGAAGATCCGCCAACGCGGCCTGAAGTACAGCGAGAGTCAGGCGCTGCGCGGAGCGACCTGCGACGAGGCGGAGGTCGCCACCGGCCTGTCGCACCAGACCTGCAGCGCTCGGTTCAACGAGCTGAACAAGAAGACCGACCAGCACGGCCTCGAGATCGTGTGGAGCGGCGCCACGCGCCCGACGCGCTCGGGGCGGCTCGCCCGGATCTACGTCGCCAGATCGGTCTACGCCAAGGCCAAGGGGGCATGAACATGCGAGGCAACAAGAAGGTCCCGAAGTACACCGCCAAGTCCTGGGCGGCGATGAAGCGGGCGAACGGCTACCGCCTCAGCGAGATCGAGGCGTGGCTGCTCGGCGACCGCAAGTCGCCCGGCCCGGAGGACATGCTCGCGCCGTCCGTGATCGGAGACGGCTGGTGAGCGCGGCTGGGCAGCGGATGATCGGTGACGGCATCGCCGACGCCGAGTTCAGCGAGCAGCCCGCGATGGACCCGGCCGAGAAGTCCCGGCTGGACTTCGCCGGCGCGCGGCGGGCCCTGCTGAAGGCCTGCGAGGCCTGGGCCTCCAAGCCGGCGTGGCTCGAGGAGGAGGAGGCCGGCCGGCTCCACGAGGCCAGGGACGCGGCGTGCATGGCGTACGTGCGGGCGAAGAACAAGCGCGTGCCGCGGAAGCGGAAGACGGGGAGGAAGTGATGCCGCTGCAGTGGCGGGCCAGTGAGTTGGATTACCTGCAGGAGTTGGTGAATAAGACCACCGACGCCGGCGAGGTGATTCGGCTCTACAACCAGCGCTTTCCTGATAGGCAGCGCTCCGGACGCTCGCTCTCGGAGCAACTGGGTTACAAGCACATGCGCGCCGGCGTGTCCATGGACAAGGACATGCAGCGCAAACTCGATCGGGCCGGACGGCGCGCGGCGCGCGAGCATCGACTGACGCTGGCGTTCCACGACTCCAAGATCGAGCGACGGCTCGCCGCTGCCGTTCATGATCTTCGCAGCGAAGCACCCGAGCATCTCGACTCTGAGGAGTTCGACCGAGACGGATGGATCGCGGAACTGCTCAAGTCCCTGGCCGGCCTCTACGAGGCTCACGAGGTCCCGCACGGTGCGGTGTGGGATGACACCAACTCCGACTACTGGCCGCGGAAGCCGCGGAAGACGGTGAGGAAGTAGATGGCCGGCCTGAAGGTCCCCAAGATGGCAAGCCGGCGGGCTCGCGCCGCGCCGGTCGAGGTGAAGGGGCGCGACGAGGTCAACTGGCTCGGGATGCTGCGGATGGCGCCGTCGCCACTGCTCGACGAATTGCGCGCGTCCGAGGCGAAGCACCGGGAGCGCGTGGCCGACCGGTACCGTGACGATCGCAGGGAGCAGGAGCGGCAGAAGCGCCTCGAGAGGGCCTGGCGCAACCACCTGATGCTCGACGAGGTCGGCGGCGTCACGCCGGCGGAGCAGTAGCGGGAGAGCCGATGGCGAAGAAGACCGCCACCACGAGGCCGGCGAAGGCCGTGCTCGTTCCGCTTGACCGCATCGCCCTCCCGCCGGAGACGCAGATGCGCGAGGACGAGGACGAGAAGCTCATCGCGTCCTACGCCGAGGACATGGTCAACGGCGACGAGTTCCCGCCGGTCGAGGTCTGGGACGTGGGCACGCGGTTCGTCTGCAGCGACGGCCGGCATCGCATCCGCGGTGCGCTGAAGGCAGGCCGCGCGTCCATCCTGGCGGTCGTTCACCAGGGCAGCATGGCCGACGCGGTGTGGGCCGCGATCGGCGCGAACAAGCAGAACGACAAGGCCGGACTGCGCCGGTCGCCCGATACCAAGCGCCGGGCGATTGAAGCGGCGTTTGCCTATAGTCGTTCCGCTGGGAAGAACCTCAGCGATCGGGCGATCGCGGAACACTGCGGTGTCGACCACAAGACCGTCGCCAAGTATCGACCAGCAACTGGGGAACTTCCCCAGTCGGATGGCAAAGCGGGCGAAACCACTGGACGCCGCGAGGGCAAGGATGGCCGCAATCGCAGGCCGCCGGCGCCACGCGCGAAGCCAGCGGCGATCACGGGAACGGCGCTGGTGCCTGTCCCACCCGCGAAGCGGGACATCAATCGCCCAGTCGACGATGACGAACAGGCCCAGGCTGCGATGACGGCCCTCAGCGATGTCTCTGATGTGGCCGAGGAGTTCTCCCAGGCTTGCCTGGCCGCCGAACACACGATCGCGCACCTGCCCGGAGCTGACATCCGCGGCGCGGCTGCGGCGGTGATGGTCAACCAAGTAGAGGTCGCCCTCTCCAACGGGCGGTCGCTCCTGAAGAAGCTGGAGGGTACGCGGTGAGCACGAACGCAACGACGGAAACGAACGACAGCACGCCAGACGACGAGGAGCGCGCGCGCCACTGCGAGCGCGGCCAGGTCACGAAGAAGGGCGCATTCAGCGGCTACCGAACTGGCCGCGTCGAGATCGCCCTGCTGCGCTTCTTCGAGAAGCACCGCGGCCGCGTGTCGAATCGGATGATGGCCGAGTGGGGCCTCGACGACCGCGACGTGCGGTCCGCCAGAATCCAGGGGCTGCGCAAGTATCTCCAGAAGAACGAGTGCGCCACGATCGGCGCGCCGGCGCGTGACCGAAACAACACGGCCGTCTACTGGTACTACCTCACGAACAAGATCGGCGGCGTGCTCCACAAGATGGTGAAGCGGCAGAAGCAGGCGATCGAGTTCCTGAACAAGCAGGAGGAGGATCTCATCCTCATCCGCGCGATCGGTCCGAACGAGGAGCAGAGGGCGCTGACGAAGAGGATTGCCCTTGGCGGCCTCGCCGCGAAGGCCGTGCTCCAGAGGGCCCTCGCTGTCGCCACGGACGAGGGCATCGGCCTCGCCGACACCGGTCCACCCGACCCCGTCGACATGGGCCACGTCCACGGCGAGAAGACCCGTCGTCGATCCGATCACCGCGACCCGATGGATAGCGCCGAAGAGGCCTACGAGGACATCTTCAGCGAATCGCCGCCGGACGACGCGGAGTAGCCATGATCCGCTTCGGTGACTGGCGCGCCTGGGCCGACTACGGCAGCGCCGGCCTCGTTTCGCCCTGGCGCTACGGGTTGGGGCGCTGCTGGGAGCCGGCGCGGCCTGGTCGGCTGCTGTTCTGCGGGTTGAA
>CAYQNM010000033.1:0-7003 GCA_964419015.1 uncultured Candidatus Saccharibacteria bacterium
CACCGAGCTCGTCGAGGGTTCGCCAGTGCCGCTCGCAGAAGGTGGTGTGGTGCGAGTCGCAGAGCGTGACGCTGGCGACAGTGGCCACCCCATCGAATGCACACCAGACGCAGAGGCTCACACCGGGATTCTCTGCATGCACCCGAAGCGAGAGCGTCGCGCGGACGGAGGAACTCACCCGTGAAGCGTAGCAAACACGTCGTCGTGCGCTTCACCGTTGCAGAGCGCGCAGCGCTTCGCGACGCGGCTGCGCGCGTGCACACGAGCGTCTCTGATCTCGTGCGCGTGCGCGTTCTCGAGGGGCTCAAAGTTGGTCGGGAATCGGACCCCCGCCAACTGGAGCTCTACAGCCGTCGGGGCGTTGCAAAGCCGCTCCGCGCAGCAAGGAGGCGGGCCTAAGAGAGCGGAATCCTTGCGGGTCGAGTGTGCCGGATTGCCACGACCGGCCGTTCGGGGTCATTCTGTAGGGGACCCCCCGACCCGCAAGGAGAACCCTCAATGGCCAAGCGCCGACGTAGTACCGCTGTTGTTGTCCGTCCCCAGTTCGGGGGCTTCCGTCCCGCTGCTCCTGTCGTCATTCGACAGACGCGCACGGTGCACGCGAAAAAGAAAAAGGGGCACCGTCGTTCGCACGCGGGCGACTCGACGTCACTGACGTCGAAGGAAAACATGGGGCTCGCGACCGGTGCGCTCGTGCTCGGGTTCATCGACCGGCAAGGCGTGAAGGTTCCGACGATTCCGATTCTCGGTCGCGCGGGTACCGTCGCGGTCGGCGGGTTGATGCTCGGCAAACACATGAAGCTCCCCATCGCGACGAAGGTCGGCAAGGCCGCGTTGGTGATCGCGCTCTACGAGCTCGGCAAGCAGGGGAAGATTGACGGCATCGATTCGCTCTGAGCGAGTCGCTTCGGTAGGCAAGTAGTTCGAACCGGTTCGCAAGGAGAAAAGCAAAATGGACACGATGGGCGATGTGATGGGAGACGACCTCGACGGAGACGACCTCGACGGAGACGTGATGGGAGACGACCTCGACGGCATGGCCGTGGTGGGTCGTCGCGTCATTCGCGCGCGCACAGGTGCGATGGCACGGCTCGCACGAAAGCCTGACTGGCGGCACGGCATCGTAACGCCGGGCATCGCTCTTCCTCGCCAGGGGATGGAGATGCTCACGTTCGTGCCGGACAGCAACGGCGGTGTTTTCGACACGTCGAACATCGGCGCGTTGATCACGTTCACGGCACGGCCGCAGCGGCCCTACCGTCCGGAGCGTCTCGTTGCCTTCGTCTCGCGTACCGCGGACGCGGTCGCGGGCGTGCCGGCGGGCTTCGTGCTCTCTGACGGCATCTTCGTGGGCACGGCGTTGAACCAGCTCACTCGAGGTGAGTTCAACATCGAGGTGTACGGCCCGACGGCGTTCGGTGTGCGCATGTCGCTTTCCGAGGCGAGCCCCGGAATCGATATCACCATCAAGTGCCGCCTCACCATTCCGCCCGTGGGCACGCAAGCCGTGGGCGTCTCGCTCCAGTTCCTCGGTCGCTCGCTTCGCTAGCGCAAGGTCACTCGCCCATGCGCATCCGCCTTGCGGTTCCGGATGCCGCGACCAATCCGGACGTCATCGACGCGGCCCTCGAGGCCGTGACACGAACGAACGAGCAGCTCATCCGCGACGGTCGAGTCCCGACCGCCGCGGAGGCGATTGCAGCCGGCGTCAAGTGGCGACCGGAGCCGCCAGGCGATGAGCACTTCGACAACGCGGCGCGCGTCGCGTCGCGCGGTTGGGGCGACTGCGACGACCTTGCGCCGTATCACGCGGCTTCTCTGCGCGTGACGGGCGAGGACCCCGAAGCACGGGCGACCGTCATCCGGACGGCGCCCAAGCGCTGGCACGCAATCGTCGAGCGCAGCGATGGGAGCTTCGAGGACCCGAGTGCAGAGGCCGGCATGTACGAGTACCACGCTCCCGTGCAGCCGATGCTGAAGGGCCCGAAGGGTCACATCAACATCGCGACGAAGCAGGTCAACGGCGTGTGGTGCGCGCGGTGTGACGTCCCGTGGGCGCACAAGGCGCACGCGGTTTCCGGGCACGGCATCGGCGAGGACCGCGGAGACGCAATCATCAGCGCGCTCGAAGGTCCGACGCTGCTCGGTGCGTACGCGGGCGTCATCGAACCGGAGCACGTCGCGAAGATGGCCGTGGTGCACGGCGTGCTCTGCGGTGACGACATCGAGTCAATCTACGGCGCGGTGCGACGTCGAATGACGCCGCAGCAGTTCCGCAGAGCGGCATCGATGGCCATGCGCATGGGGCCGAGCGCTGCGGCCATCCGACAGGTGCGGCATGGCTGACCCGCTCGACGATGGCGGGCGCTTCCGTCGGTGGCTGCGGCAGAACCCGCAACCCGTGAAGGTGCGCGTCGAGCTCGCCGGCGGTCGCCCGCCGGTAGTGCTCACGCTCGCGCGCACGAACGCGAACAAGTTCGCGGAAGCAGAGAAGAGCGTGCGTTCGATGGGCTCGGACGTGCTCACTGTGTACTGCCTCGACAATTCCGGCGAGGTGACGCGCGTGCATCGGTTGCGCGAAGAGCTCGACGAAGCGCCGCCCGTTCAGAAGGAAGCGTGGCCGCAGTCGACCGACGCTCAGATGGCCCAGGTGATCACAGCGTCGAACGACCGCGCCGCTGCTCGCCACGAGAACGCCTGGAAGTACGCCTTCGACAAGCTGCAAGCGATGTACGAAGCCGTGCTCCAGCAGTACACGAACGAGCAGCGCAAGACGGCCCAGCTCGAAGCCGCGCTCCAGCGCGAGCTCGCGCGTCGCGAGGTGGCCGTTCCCGAAAGCGAGGACGGATTGGACTCGCTGATCAACCAACTGCTGCCAGCGCTCGTGCCGCGACTCTTGCAGCAGGAAACGAAACCCACGAACGGAAAGGCGTAACACATGGTCGACAACAACAAGGGCGGACCGCGCGGCCAAGCGATGGCCCGCACCATCTTCCCGAACACGGGAGGCACCATCATCGGAGGCACCACGCAGGGTGCCATCACGACCGGCCCGGTTCAGGTCATCGACCGCACGCCCCCGCCCCCTCGGGTGCTCCCTCTCGACGTGATCAGCGCGCGCATCGACGCGCTCATGGTGCCGTCGATGACGGCGCGCCACGGAGCGGACAAGGTCGAGGCGATGCGCACCGGCCAGGCCAAGCTCGTTTCCGCGTTCAAGGCAGAACACGCGCCCGACGATGACCGCGCGGTCCCGGTGACGCCGCGCGCGCTCCCCGCGAAAGCAGCGACCGCACCGAAAAAGAAGTAGGCGCCGATGTTCGACAAGCTCATCGGTGTGCTCGTCGGTTACGCAATCTGCAAGCTCCTTGCGGGCGGCAGTGACTTCCTCTCGAACATCTTCCACGTGTCACACAAGACGGGGCCCGGTCCCGGTCCGTCTCCGTCGCCAGCGCTCACCACGACCGTGGTGAACTTCCCGACGGAGGCCCCCAAGGGCCTGCCGGCGTGGCCGATGGGGTGGCGCGTGTACCCGAGTCCCATCCCGAGCTCGGTCGTGCAACGCGCCGTCGCGCTGCTCCCCGTGATGGCCGTGAACGAACACAAGACGGAGATGGGGCCTGACGGTTGGGTCACTTACTACAAGTCGAAGCAGGGCACGAAAACGGGCGTGACGGCGTGGATTCCCAAGGTAGCGGTGGCAACTGCGGCAGCGTGATGCGTGGCCAAGAAGAAAGACAACGAGTGGCTCTGGGTGCTCGGCATCGGCGCGGGCGTGTGGCTTCTCACGAACGCCGCTCAGGGCGAGCTAGCCGAGAGCGGTGGTCTCTTCGGGTGGCTCGACAAGCTGTTCGGCAAGAAGAAGACGTACATGCAGCCGATGCCGGACTGGCACCAAACGGAGTATCAGCCGACGGAGATAGAGATTGCCTCACCCCGGCTGATCAAGTCGTCGCTACCGAAGATGGGGCTCGCGTACGCGCGGGCGTGGCGCACCATCTTCGGCAAAACCATCCCGCGCCGCACGCTCGCGCTCTTGCTCGCTCAGAGCGCCGTCGAAACCGGCAATTGGAAAAAGGGGTACTACGAGTACAACCCGGCCAACATCACGACCACGCGGCAACGCGGCTTCTACTTCTTGCCGGACGACATCGCGCTCCCTCGAGAGCAGCGGCACAAGTACGCGCCGTACCCGGACGCGCAGACGGGAGCGCAAGCGCACATCGCAACGCTCATGCGTGTGCACGTGCCGGCGTGGGAGCTCATGTTGTCGGACACTGGCGAACCCGAGGAGATTGCGCGCGAGCTCAGGCGCACCGGGTTCTTCGAGACGGACGCGGCGCGCTACGGCGCAGCGCTGCGCGGCAAGTTCGACGAAGTCATGCGGAAGCTTCCGCAGCAGGCGGAGCCCCCGCCACCCACCACGTGAAGGAGTGAGTCATGCCCGAACCCAATGCGACAGTGGACCCGTTCGACAGTGCCGGCATCCGTTTGCCCACCCAGGGCAAGGGATACAGCGGCACGGATTCGGCAACCGACGTGGCCATCGCTGCGTCGTTCGGCGGTGCCGTCCCCGTCGACAACGCCGCGCCCGGTCCCGCGAAGAAGTTCATCGCCGTCGACATACCTTTCGCCGCGGAGGGTGACGTCTTCGAGCTTCGCTACGAGATGGGCATCCGTGCGGACAACAGCAACTTGACGCCGGCAACGACGTTCAGCGCTCTCGTGGGGCTCGTCGACTCGTCGCTCGTGCCGCAAACGTTCTTTGTACAGGCGTCAATATCCAGCAGCCCAAACCTGGCGATCGCACTGACGGACTTCGTGCAGGTCGGCTGCGATACGACGTTCACCATCCCCGTGGGGCTCGTCATCGTGTACCCGTTGACGGTTTTCCTCTCGTACTTCTCCGACGGAGACGCGCTCATCGGCAACAACCAGGTCGTGGGCGTCAACCCACCACCGTGCAGCTTCATGGTGCAGCGCGTGCCCATCGAGCGCGTGTTGGCGTCGCCCCCGCAAGAGCTGATCTGACATGGCGTTCGAAGGCTACGGCAAAGGGCCTGCGGTCCCCGGTTGGGGCGCCGTAGGCTCCGAGTGGGCGAAGCAGAAGCAGCCCGTGGCCGATGCCGTTGGTGTCGGTCAAGTGCGTTGGGGCGCGAGCGAGAACTTCGAATTCGACGTGCTCGACGGTAAGAGCGGCGTGCTCATTCCGCAGACGGCCGTGCCGCTGCTCGTGACACCACCGAAGACGCTCATCCAAACGCCGCGCGTTCCGGAGCGCGTATGGGAGCTCGCGCTGGGCCTGCTGTGGCCGAATTCGTTCGAGGGCCTGAACGGTCCCGCCAACGGCATCAAGCTCCACTCGTGGTTTCGCGTGAACTTCGGTGTGGGCTCGATGCAGCAAACCATCGTGTTGGCGTCCGGTCCCGGCATCAACGCTGCGGACGACGTTGTCACGACCACGCGCGCGTTCGAGAACACCGGGCTACTGCAACCGACGTTCGACATCGCCGGCACGTTCATCAACGGCGCGGTCGTCTCCGCGACGGAATTCGGCGTGTGTTACATCAACGCCGCGACGTTCAACATCGAGGGCTACGTGTGGGCTGAGAATCTGCCCGGCGCTCCCTTCGCAAACCCGCACACCATCCTTCACCCGACGCTGTACTGCGGCGTGTCGCCGTACACGCGGGGCTCGAAGTCATGAGGCTTCGTGCTGTAGGTGCCGCACGACGCCCGAAGCGCGTTGTCGACCCTGCTGCACGCGAGCGCGCGAAGTACATCACGCCGGCCGGGTGGTACCGCGGCCGCGTCGACTGGGCCGCGCAGTTCGAGAAGTTCCAGGGCAAGCCACCCGAGGAAGGCGACAAGTTCCAGATCGCAAAGCTCGTGCGCTACACGCGCGACGGCATGAAGGCGTCGAACGAAACGACGTTCGAGCTCGGCCACGAGATGCTTGGCTTCTACGTGCGCAAAGCGCAGTTCCCCGGCAAGAAGTCTCGCGCGCAGCTCGAAGCACGAGCGCGCGGCAACGTGCAAAACCACATCAACGCGTACCACGCAAGCCATTCTTCCTTCTTCTCGAAGCTGAACCCCGCGAAGCTGATCAGCGCTGCGGCCAACATCGTCTCGAAGGTCGCTCCCTTCGTCGACATGGCCATCAAGCTCGTGCCCGGTGCGGGTCAGATCTACTCGGCCGCGAAAGCCGCGGTGAACATCGGAATGAGTCTCGCCAAGGGGCGACCGCTCACCGATGCGTTCATCGACGGCGCGCTAGCAGCGCTCCCGGGTGGCGAGCTCGCACAGCGCGCAGCGCGCACGGTAATCTCGCTCGCCAAGGGGCGCTCGCTCACGGGTGCAATGCTCGACCAGGTCAAGGAGCAGTTCCCCGGAGCCGACAAGGCCATCGCGGTTGCTGCTGGCATCGCTCACGGTCGCAAGCTGCAAGACATCGCGATCGACGAAGTGAAGGGGCTCGCCGCGTCGCAACTGAAGGGGCTCAAGATGCCGCTCCCCGCCGGCATCGAGATTCCCGCCGGCATGCGCAAGGGCGCAGAGTACGCGATGGGCGTGTTACACAAGACCGAGCTCCCGAACGGCTCGCCGCTCACGCCGGCCGTTGCGCTCGCGCTTCGTAAGCGACTGCCGAAGATGCAGCGCGCCGGCTTTGACCGAGTGATGGCCATGCGCGCGCTGAAGAACTTCCGCGCCGGCTCGCCCAACGTCCCCCGACCACGGCCCTTGTCGTTCAAGGGCGCGACGCTGATCACTGAACGAGGTCTCGTGCTCCTGTAGGCAAAAAAACGCCGCGCTCACCGGAAAGCGACACGCGGCGTTGAACCAGGCGGTTCAAGTGGCAACATGCACCCCAAGCTCCCGTCACGCAATCCTCGGCCCTCACCAGGCGGGGAAACCCCCCGGGCGACCACGGTCGTCCGAGGATTCCGCGACGGCAGCCCGAGCCGGTAGGACACCCCCCCCACGTGGCCGGCTGCCGGCGCGG
>CAYQNM010000034.1:0-4537 GCA_964419015.1 uncultured Candidatus Saccharibacteria bacterium
GCCTGGACGACGTGGCGCAAAAATACTCTGCGCATCCACACCGCTCGACCACTGGATAGTGTCGCTACCGATGGTGCACCAGGACGGGTATTGGCAATGGGAGAGACTGTCGCCGTCTTGACGGGAAATGGCGTTTTAGGACTCGACATGATCCAGCTCCCCGGCGGAAAACCTATGGCTGCCCGAACATTCTTGAACGGCCACCCCGAATTTAAAGATGCCGTACTGGGTTAAACCCTCATCCCAGGAGCTTGCAAAAAGTTCATTGGGCGCTATGATGGCAGGGCGTTCTTTCGAATAAAGTAAGGAGAAGCGTCATGAAATGGTTCTTCGTCGGGAAACAGCTTCATATCGACTCCCGGGGAAACCAGCACCCCCTCCGGCCAGAATCCGTCGTAATTTTTACCGATATCCAAAGCCAGGGAGACATCCAGGCCTTGTATCAACGACGCTTCGAGGGCGAGCCTCGAAATCCCGGCGATTGTTATCTCCTCACTGACATCCGGCCCTTAGTCATTCCGTTCCCCGTGACAGTTGCCCAGGCGCGAACCATCATCGAACAGCTTGTCCCAGTCATTGATGACGAGTCGCCCGCCATCGACACTACTCCCCCTGCGGAGTAGTTTTGTTGCCCAGCAAAAGACTTGCAAAAAAAGCGCAAACAGGATATGCTGATCACCGTAATCTGCGCCCGAATCGTGCATCCGAGTTTCCTGACCGAAACCGGAAAAGCGAAATCGGGCAGACTTTTTTGTGGCAATTCCAGTCAACGATCTAAAACCGAAGGTCTTTTTTATTTACGAAGATCAGCCCTACGTGGTCCTGGAAACGCATCACCTGAAAATGCAGCAGCGCCGGCCGGTCGTCCAGACCAAAATGCGAAATCTCCTGAACGGAAAAGTTTTGGAGCGAAATTTTGCGCAATCGGACACGTTCGAGGAAGCTGATATCCGCCGCGAAGAGGTGAAATTCCTCTATAACCACCGCGACCAGTATTGGTTCGCCGAGCCCCGGGATCCTTCAAAACGTTTCGAACTCGGCAAGGAAATCCTGGGCGATTCCACACGATTTTTGAAACCCAATACGATTTTGGATGCCCTTTTGTTTAACGACAAGATCATCAACGTCAATCTCCCTATTAAAATGGAGTTCAAAGTCGTCGAAGCTCCGCCGGGTATCCGCGGAGATACCGCGCAAGGTGGCATGAAACAAGTCGTCCTGGATACCGGCGCGACGGTGAATACGCCGTTGTTCATCAACGAAGGCGACAATATCATCATCAATACCGAGACCGGCGAATACACGGAACGCGCAGAGAAAAGCAAATAAACGCCTCCGCGGCACAAGGATCGGGATCCACGGAGAGAAGATCTTGGCAGAGAACTATCTTTGTGGTATGGTTGCACTATGTTCCTTGGGAGGTCCCGATGGATGAACCATCCGCAGTTCCTGCACTCTTGTTGTTTTTGTTATGCGCGGGGACCGGCACTATTTCTTTCGCCTCGTTCATTTTCAAGGCATTCGAGAAAGTTGAGCGGCTCTCCTGGCAAGCGACACATCCCGAAGACGACGCCTACAAGCACACGCGCGTTCCCAGCGTGCGCAAAGAGATCATCTACCAGGCCGAAGGCCTCGTGATTATTTTTTCCGGCGTTGCTGTCGGATATCTCTGGTATCGCTACGGAGTGAGTGCTGGTTTTTTGACCTTCCTGGCAACCCTGCCGCCTGCACGACTCTACTTTTGGAACGAATTGAGGGCGGTCCGGCTTGCCACGCCTGACCCTCCTTCACCCGGCTCATAGCCGGTTTTTAATCCCGCATAGGGACAGAGAGTTGACATACTAAAAGTTACTTGTACAATATAACCATCCTTAACAAACAACGAGGGTGATGATGATTGTCCTTAAGATGCATCCTCAAGATGCCCCGCTCAGCTGGGAAGAGTTTGTGAACACCAAAGAACCCTATTCGATCGCCTTGGATGGATACGTCGCCGACGGTCCTTGCCTAGATCGCCAACGAAAGTACGTAAATTTCAATCATCACGAAGGCTGTTATCGCCCGGCAACCAGAGCGACATGCGCGCAAACACTAATCGCCGTACGTACCGGACTGTTCAAACGGTTACTCCGAAAAGATAACGTCCCGCATGCGTTGGTATGGGCTAATGATTGCGATGAGGATGTTTGCCTTGCCTGGTATATTCTCAAGAACGCGCACTCAACTGAGTCGCTCATCCATCCGATGCTCAACCGCCTGGTCGACGTCGCCGACAAGATGGACACCGCAGGCGGCATGTGGCATCTATCGCCAGATACGCCGATCCTCCGGCAGTTGGCCTGGATTATGCAACCGTATCGCAGTTTCCGAGCAAGCGGGGGCCTCGAACGGCGCGATCCGCTAGCATTTTCCTCGGTTGTCGAAGATGTCGGTAGGCGCATCGAGCATCACCTTGTTGGTCAAGGGGGAGAAATCGCTCTGGATACCCGGTATAACGTTATCCGGGCCGGTCACGGATGGTCGATGATCGAAGAAATCGGCACCTACGGCCGACAGGGAGCACTTGCCGATGGGATCCACGCGTTCTTGACCGTTCGGCCGCGGTCAGACGGTCGCTGGGATTATGTCATCGGACAGTCGTCCGATTACGACCATTTCGATACACCGCGATACATCGCCATGGCGAACGAGATAGAGGCGCCACCGGCTCGATGGGGCTGCGGTACGACGATCGGCGGCAGTGATCGCGCCCAGGGCAGTGCCATCGCGCCCGCAGTTCTCTTTGACATGATCGAACCGGAAATGATCCGAGCTGCCTAGTGCAATCTCCGCCACCCGAAGTACGGTGTGGCGGTTTTTTAATCTGCGTGGCGGCCAGATCCGCGGATAAAGGGCAACACCACCAACGCGGCGACAGCCCATGCAAACAATGCCTGCTGAGAAGCAAAATAAGGGTACATCGGCGCAAGTGCCGCAGGCAAGGTATGACGGATCGGGACCAGTGACGCAAGCATGCCGACCAAAAGTCCCGCCTGGAAAAAGCTGACAATAAGAACCTTGCCGAATGACAACTCACCAAGAGAAAGCCGGTTTTTGAGGGAAGAAATATTCAGAATGGCCGCAACGGCAATATAGAATATCGCAAAGACCGCAGGACGCGTCGTCGATTCCGGGAGATGCACAAGCACATGCTGAATCTGTTCCTGGTACGGGAAAAGTACGGCTAACACATAAGCGGCGTAGATCGCCAACAATGAGAGAATTGCCCGTGTCCTGCCGACGCTCATGCCGTAGAGAAATACGAACAACAGCGCAAAAATTCCGATCATGCCATGAACGCCGGTCAGCGCCGACATGCGAGCTGGCAAACCAGCCGACCCCACCTGCCTGATAAAAGAGGAAATTGCTTCCATGATCTTTTGTCATGGTAACATAAAAGCGGCTTGAATGCCGCTTATGAACGCGCTTTGTGCTCAAAATACATGCACATGGCCTGACTATCTTTGAAACATCGGTAGTACGTCTCATGCTTGTCACCGCTGGTAAAAACGAACGGCCGTAAATCCGCATACCGCATGAGATAGTACACGATCGCCCGTCCGCTTCGGCCGTTGCCGTCGGCAAACGGATGGATATCCTCGTAGTCAAAGTGAAATACAGCAATCTGGCGCAGATTGATGGCTTCGGTGTTGCGACTGACATCATGCTGCCGCCAATGTTCGATCCGGTGCAAAAGCTCGCTCATTCGCGATTCGATGGCGTTTGGTGGCGCACCCCCGCGACCAGCGATCCTGACGTTGACGGAACGATAAACCCCCCGATACTGCGGATCCAAGAATGGTCCACCTTTGACGTGCTGCTCGGCGGTGATCATCTTCTGTGCCCTGCAAATGGCATCCCTGGTCAGAGGCTCTCGGCGATCTGCGAGACGACGCATCAGAAGCATCGCTCCAACATGACCGACGAGATACCGGGATATCACCTGTTCGCGGATCAAAGAAGCGTCGCCGGTAATGTTTTCAATCGCATCGGATTCGAGGATGAACCGAACGAGAAAATCAATCTCGGCGGGATCCATGTCGCCTCCTTCTGCATGAGAACTGCCAGTACCGTACCACAGACAGGATATATTGACAAACCTTCTTCTGCTGGTACGCTACGGCAAGCACCCTTATGATGTGAGGCCCCGTGAGAAAGACAAAAGTCGTGTGTTTCGGCGGCGGAACAGGACTGCCGAATCTCCTATCCGGTCTTGCTCAAAATCCGTTTCTCGATATCACCGCGCTGGTAAGCATGTTCGACGACGGCGGAAGCTCCCGTATCTTGCACGATCGATACGGCATCCTGCCGCCCGGCGATATCTTGAAATGTTTTTTGGCGCTGTCCCGTTACGGCCCCATGGCGCGTCAAATGCTTCTTGAACGCCTTGCCGATAATCACACCGGCGGCAATATTTTGCTCTTGGGATTAGAAAAGGTCTACGGGGACTATTTGTCAGCTATCAGTGCCCTCGGAAAACTCCTGGCCATTCAAGGAA
>CAYQNM010000034.1:4637-6839 GCA_964419015.1 uncultured Candidatus Saccharibacteria bacterium
GCGCTCCCGCAAGCCCTCGATGCGATTGCGTCCGCGGATGTCATCTGCATCGGACCGGGAAGTTTCTATACCAGCATCCTGCCGAATTTCTCGCCGACGGGCGTCCGGGAAGCCATCGCAAAATCCCGAGCTCGGGTGATCTTCGTCGGGAATCTTGTAACGGAAGGCTCGGGCATGACGGGCATGGGTATTGAGCATATGGTCGGCATCGTGGAGCAGGCCATCGGCACCCGGATAAACGTCACCATTAGGAACGTAAACGGCCCCGGCAAATCCACCTCTGAACGCTATGCCAGAGAGGGTAAGCATCCGCTCCAAAACGCGGACCACCGCACCATCTATGATTCTCGACACTACGTTTCTGCCCAACTTTGGACGGATCCCGAAATCGCACGTCATGATCCCGTACAGCTGGCGTATGTTATTTTCGGCGTGATTGCGCGATGGTCAGCAGGATATGCGTAACACAGGTAAAACCACGCTTTCGAGCGTGGTTTTCTCATGATACTCGCAGTTCCATGACGAGGTCCCCGGGCGGCCTGCCATGGAGTCCGGCATTGCCCCCCTGGGGAACGATGATCGTATAACCATTCTCGATGCGCGAAGGAACATGAACCTCAAGCGCGCGCTTGCCTGCAACACGGCCGGCACCTCGGCAGGTTTTGCATTCTTTTTCGGGCATTTCGCCCGCACCCTTGCAGGTGCGGCAGACCCCGGCCGTAGCAAAGGTCCCAAACGGCGTGCGCATCTGATGCCGCACCTGTCCGGCGCCATGGCATGTCGCGCACGTCTGCATCTTTGAGCCGGGAGCCACGCCGGAAGCGCCGCAGACGTCGCACGCATTATACGCTTCGAATTCGAAGCGTCGGACGGTTCCGAAATCTTTTTTGGAAATCCTGACTTGCAAGTGCATGTCTTCCCCTTTGGCCGGTTCTTCATGAGAGCGTTCCCCAAAACCGGAAAACATATTGAAAATATCCTCGAATCCCCCGCCACGGAACCCGCCAAAGTCAAATCCGCCTTGGGCATCGCCGAAGGGCCCGCCCCGAAACCCGCCTTCCTGATATGCCGACCCAAAACGATCGAAATCAGCCCGTTTTTTGGGATCCGAGAGAATCTGGTAGGCCTCATTTACTTCTTTAAATTTCGCCTCATCCCCGCCCGATTTATCAGGATGATGCTGATGCGCCAGTTTGCGATACGCTTTCTTGATCTCATCAGCGCTGGCGTTGCGCTGGACGCCGAGAGTTGTATACGGATCCTTAGTCATGGTCTGCGAGCCGGATGGTTTGTGCCTTGATGTCCCGTTCTTCGATGATAATGAAGCGGGTGTATTTCAGAATAATGAATATTCCCCACGCGGCGAGCGATGCAAGCGGGATGATGATGAAGCTGAACGCTTCAAGGGCCAAAAAGAGGCCGAACGCGAGGATTGGCGGGAAATAGTGGGAATACGGGCGTACCCAAGCAGTGATCCGGCTGATCAGCTCGCGGGCAACTTGACCTGCGATCTGGTTGCGCTCGGACGGAGATGCTTCACTGAACTGAATCGCGGCGGCTTGTCGCGCGGCTTTTTCGATGGCCTGCGTTATGGGAGCGGGCAGATGCCGAGATGTGGCGCTCGCCTGCACATCCGGGTTCAGATAGTACGCGAACGACAGCACCAACATGAGCGACAGAAGGACTGTGCCAACTCCGGCTCCCGCCAGGCGCCGCGGGTTCATATCAACGCGTGCCCGCGATTCAGTATCGAGTTTTTGGATGGCGCGGGCGTGAAGAAGTCCCATGATCACGATACTCACCAGCCACTCCCAGCGCAGGCCAAACACAATGAGCGATGGTCCGGCGACCGCCAGCGACGCACTGATTCTCCATCGCCGGTCAGCAAGCAGTAAGAACGCCCACACCGCGCTCGCTGACAGCACTATGAGCGCAACCAACGGCCAGAGCCACGCCTGATACTCCGCCAGCCCAAACGCCGGATCCCCCACCCATAGCCTTGCCACCGTCCAAAAGACAGCGGCAAAAACGGCCAAGACAACAATGATGGTAACGCGTTTAGGCAATTCGGGAGTAGCTATTTTTGTTCGTCTGCTGGCTTGGCTTCCTCCTTGTGCGGATCAGCTTCGACCTGTTCACTTGTCGCTTGTTTCTTGTCGCTACCCTGATTATACATCGCCTGGCCGATTTTTTGAACCGCCG
>CAYQNM010000035.1:0-5864 GCA_964419015.1 uncultured Candidatus Saccharibacteria bacterium
GGTTGAGGAACTGAACATACGAGACGATACCCCCTTCGAAATAAAACGTATGCGTAGGGATGTGGGTTGTCTGCTGTTTGTTTTCAGGCCGGACAGCAACAATTGGCTCGCGAGCATCAACGACGGAGATTTTCACCCCGCGGCTCAAATAGGCTTGCTGACGCAAATGATTGAGGATCTTTTCCACATTGAAACTGATCTCCTTGAAAATCTCGACATCCGGCTCGAACGTGATGGTCGTCCCCGTCGGTTCTTTGGTTTTGCCGACTTTTTTGACCGGCCGCACCGGCACGCCGCGCTTGTATTCCTGCTCGTAGAGCTCGCCATCGCGCACAACTTCGGCTTTCAGATAAGTCGAAAGAGCGTTGACCACGGACACGCCGACACCGTGCAAACCGCCAGAAACCTTGTACGCCATGCTGTCAAACTTTCCGCCGGCATGCAGAACGGTGAGGACCGTTTCCAGTGTTGAAACGCCGGTCTGTTTGTGCTTCTCGACGGGAATACCGCGGCCATCGTCTTTGACCCGAACGCGGTTACCCGCAAGAAGAGCGACTTCGATATTCTTGGCATAGCCGGCCATCGCCTCATCGAGCGAGTTGTCGAATACTTCCCAAATCAGGTGATGCAAGCCTTCGGGGCCGGTCGAGCCGATATACATGCCCGGCCGCTTGCGGACGGGTTCAAGACCTTCCAGCACCTGGATGTCCTGCGCGGTATAGGAGGATTTTTTGATATCTTTTTCCGACATGGGGAGTCCTTTTCAAGCCAGAATCCCGCACGGGGCGGGGTTCAGCCGTATGTGTTCATTGTAGCATTTTTTACCGTCGAAAGCAATCAACCGGGAGGAAGCAAACAATTGACAATAGCAAGGGTACATGACACTATAAGTCAGCTCCTCGAAAGGCACTCCGCATGCTTCGTCCTTCACTGTTAGCCATCGCCAGGCATGGCGAATCACTGCGAAATCATCTCTACCGCAAGCACAAGGCCAGCATCTTCATGCCGGAAGAGGCCGCCGAAGAACTCCGCGACATTGCAAATCACGCGGTACCGCTCACACAAGTCGGCAAGGAACATGCCAGAGCGATGGTGAAAAAACTTGCCCGGTTCGGCCCGTTTGATGCCATCTACCACTCGGGGTATACCAGGGCGCACGAAACGGCAATGCATGCCTGGCTCGCAATGGGCGCAATGGGAGAGAAATCCCCGATGCCGGTAGCCGACATTCGCTTTCGGGAACGCGACGCTGGCCCCGCGTTCGGCATGACGACAAAAGAAGCCGCGAAGCATTTTCCCTGGCTGGCGGACTACTGGAAGCGAGAGGGTTGGTTCTATGCCCGGCCGCCGTTCGGAGAATCGCTGGCCGACCTCTACGAAGGCCGCGTGAGACAGGCGCTGGCGGATCTCTTTAGCCGCCACAACAATCAGCGAGTGCTGGTCGTCTGCCACGGCCGCGTTCAGCAGGTGGCACGGCTCCTTTTAGACGAGCTCCCCATCAACCATCTGGAATCTCCGTTTTCGGCTCTTCCCAACTGCGCAGCAGTCGTATGGAATTACGAAAAATTCGGACTTAACACCCTCGGAGAAATCGTAACTCTCGACTGATACTCATCGCGTACAAATAACCCCTCCAAAGTGAGGGGTGTTTTATTACAAGATATGAAATCTTTTAAGAACCAAACACATACAAAGCCTTCACTCCAACCCAGAACCAGAGAAGAAACACCATGAGCAGACCCCACAGCACCGCAAACCCGCGGCCGGGCGTCCGACCGGCATGGACTGCGCACCACGCCGCCGTTACAACAACGAGTACAGTCAGCGCTCCGTTGAACCGTGGCGAATGCGACCATCCGCTCCAAGCGACAAGGGCCGCCGAGATCCACCATCCGACCTCGGTTCCGATCAGAAAATCAAGCGTCGCACCCAATGAGAATCTCACGGTCAATCTCCTGGCACACGATCAACATAATATACCACAGATCCTGCTAAAACTCAACGGAGTGTGGCGTGAAACTGATCCCGGGCCGCGCGGTAGATTTTTTCCTGAAGAATGTCCACCTCGCTCGAAACGAGGGTACGTTCGGTGCTGCGGTAAGTGATCCGGTAGGTGTAGCTGATGTTGCCAGCTCCGAATTTTTCTTCATTTTCGTATTTGTCGATCAGTGCAACCTCCTCCACGAGATCTCCGCCAATATCACGGATCGAATCAAAATAGTTGTTCGGCACAAAATCAGCCCCCACGATAAATGACACGTCGCGTACGATGGGCGGATACTTGGATACCTCGACGAACTTCTGGCCGAGTTTGAGCTGTTTGGTAACGCGCGGATCGTTGGACCAAAGCAATCGGATATCAGGCAGTTCCATGCTGATAATTGCCAGACGCTCCAGACCGAATCCGAACGCCCAACCGTTGTACAACGAGGAATCCACGCCGAGTTTTTCCAGGACACTCCCCCTGACCACGCCGGCGCCAAGCACCTCAATCCACCGTGCCCCGACAGAATCATCGGGGTTGCCCACCTGGACCTCCATTTCGATGCTCGGATCGGTATACGGGAATGTGTCCTTGTTGAAACGAAACTTCACGTCTTTGCCGAATACGGCCTGCGCAATGTTCGTCAAAATATCCTTGAGGTCGTCGATGCCGATCGTTTTTTCCGCCTTCGAGACAAGCAGGTATCCGTCCATCTGGTGGAACACGTTCATGTGGTTCCGGTCGATCTCGTCTTTGCGGTAGACTTTGCCGTAGGTCAAGACGCCCAAGCGTTCGTCGTTTTTTATTTTTTCTTTGGCGCGATCGGAGGTCAGATAGTAGTACCAGGATACCGTCGTATGGGTCCGCAGGATCTGGGTGTCAGTAACGTAATAGGTGTCGGACTTCGAACGCGCAGGGTGGTCGGCCGGAAAATCGAACAGGTCAAAACTCTGGGCGGCCGGAACAATCTCCGGCACCCGGACAATATCAAAATGCTTAAAATCAGCCAAAGCGACGATGCGCTGGGCGAGTTCGTAAATCGGGCTCCCCGGCGTGCGCGATAAATCCGGCATATCCAAATACCGTTTGATGCGCAAAGAATCCGCGTCGGTTTTCCCTGCAAGCTCCGCCCGAAGCCGCGCTTCGTCCTCGCTGGGAATAACAATCTCCTCGTTGTGATTCGCCCCTGATGGCATCATTTCTTTTCTTGCCGTGATGTTTTCAATTCCCGCCTCCAAAGTTCGTTGCGAAGGTATGCATAAAAGCTCGCCCGAACATCATTCCGCCCGCCGACACCGGAAAATTCAGGATGTTCTGCAATATAGGCGTGGGATACTCGATCCAATTCTTCGGTGAGAAGCCGTCCCGCCCGAAACTTGCGATAGAGGCCAATATCAACCGGAACAAGCTTGTCAGGATTTATTTTCTGGAAATGCGGATCCGCGTCAGCCCGCATAATGGCTTTCAATTCATCATCTGTCATTTCCATTCCTGCGGGCAGAGGAACGTTAGGTTCTCCTTCGTTCATGTGATGTCGTTATCGTGCGCGGGCGATGGGACTCGAACCCACGACCTCTTCCGTGACAGGGAAGCGCTCTAACCAGCTGAGCTACGCCCGCAAAGCGATGGAGAGTATGGTACACGCTTTCCTAGAGTTTTTCAACCCTTTCCGAAGACTGATGTTCAAAAGAATCGTCAAGTTCCGGATGCCACCAGACGCTTTCGATGGCTCTGGTTCCTCCGTAGGTATCATCGTGTTCGCGAGGCACCAAGTCGCCATTTGAATCGTTGCTAACCGCGCGCCCGCCGCCCAGAGAAAAACCCATGTGCCCGTGGAACGCCCCGTCGGCGCCGGTTTTTTTCTCCCAGACGAGAACGGCCCCTTCTCGCGGATGCGGAATTTCATGCCAGCCGTTTGAGCGCATATCGTTGAGGACCGCCGGAACGTTGGCATGCACATACGAGATCCATCGCGGCTTGCCCAAAAATTCGAGTGTCGAATTCTGAAGATACAAGATAGACGAAGCAACCGTGCCGCACCCGAGCGCGCCGTCACGCAAAGCGTCCCGTTCCTGCCCGTCCAAAAGAATATAAAAATTGCGGAACAGGTTGTTTTCTCCCCGCGCCGCATTGCGGATCATCGCCAGATAGTTTTTTTTGATAAGCGGTGTTGCCATCGGTCTGCACCCTAGCTTACCGAAAGCGTCCCGCAGGGTCAATGACGCCGTCGGAACAACGGCAACAAAATCTACGGCGTCACGACGATCGTCCCCGTAAAAGAGGCGTCCAGATGGTTGTGAAAACGCCAGGCCCCTATTTTGTCGAACCGGAAACTCCAGCTCTCCTGGAACGGAATCGGCCGTTTGGGATCGAACTCGGGATAGATCTGATGCGTCGGATGAATATCCGATGCCGGCCAAAAGGGTTTCCCGGCGGTTGTCGTAAACCGGACAATCTGTCCCTGTCTGATCGTCACCCGCTCCGGCACAAATCCGTTTCGGGTAAAATCAACAGTCACCGACGGAGCAAGGTCCTGCGCGGGAGACGAAACACTCGGATTCTGTTGACTCGATTCGCCGGTAGGGCGATGCGTCAGGATCGTACCCACGGCCACCACGGCAATCAATGCGACAACAAGACTGATCTGCCGAATGGTCATGGATTATTGAGGCAAGACTTCTTTCCAGTTCGGAATGGGTTTCTGCACGTTGATCGTCTTGGTCAACGGGGTCGCGGCTGGACATTGGTATCCATCGCCGTCCTTGGCGCGATAGGTCACCTGGTATGACCCTTGGGCGTTATAGGTATGCTGGGGGTTCGGATAGTTGCCGTTGAGCGTCAAGGGCGGCAATCCTCCGCCGAAATCCCAAATGTACGTCGGACAGGCGATCGGATTATTCGAATCGTCATAGCAGGTTGTCGTCGCTTTGCTGAAACTCACGACCTGGTTGATCTGCGGCGTCGTCGGCGTCCAAGTGAAATCGACACTCCCAGGGTAGGCATGCTTGGGTGTTTTCCATGATCGCTGGTCGGCGGCGCATCCCGACGGATTGCCCGGCGGACCGGTGCAGACCGTCATCTCGGTCCACCCTGACGGTGAATCCCCGGAGTCCCATGTCCGGACGCGAGCATAGTAGCGGGTGTTAAACTGCAAAAGAGATTGCCCAACGGCATATGACGTGCTCTGGGATTGGATTTTGCCGGAATCCAGCACGGGGCTCCCGAACGATGCGGAGTCATCGATCTGAACCTGATATGCTGACTGCGGGTTACCATCCGCGTCCGAATAGGTCCACGAAGCGGTCGCCGCGGGACCGGATGTGCAATAGTCGGGCTCAACGATCGAAACACTGCTGGTCACGGGAGGCGTGTTGGGCGGGTTCTGCGCCGTCACGCTATCCTGGCCGCTCCCGCCGCTTCCGTTGCAGGTCAGGGTAAAAACCGTGGTGCCATTGACCGCCGGAGATGTTTCGCTTCCGGACGTCGCCTTGGAACCGCTCCACCCGCCCGATGCCGAGCACGAATCGGCATTCGATGAAGACCATGAGAGCGTCACCGTGCCGCCGTATGCCACCGTGCACGGCCCCTGGCTTGTATTGCACTGAATATCAACCGAAGCAGCCGGCTCGCCGCCTTCGGAATCGTCATTCGGTCCGCTGCACCCAGGATCGGCAAGATCCGTAAACCCGTCGCTGTCGTTATCAACGCCGTCGCCACAAGCGAAAACATTGAACTCATTGTTGTCGGTCGGACTGTTGCATCCGGGGTCGTTGGGATAGTCGGTAAAACCATCGCTGTCGTTATCGACGTTGTCATTGCACTGCGGCGTTCCCAGATCGTTGCTTTCGTCATCGTCATTGGCATCACTGCATCCCGGATC
>CAYQNM010000036.1:0-1115 GCA_964419015.1 uncultured Candidatus Saccharibacteria bacterium
GGCGCTGGAGATCATGAAACAGGTTGATGCGCAGCTTTCCATGTACGAGTACTAGTCGCATACTAAAACCGCCTCGCCCTTTTATTTTGCGTACCCAGAGAGAGTGTGTTATAAGAGACGCGGAGGTGATGCATGCAGAATGCGATTGATTTTTTTGAAGTCCGGGTAGGCGACGTGGTTTGCAAAGAGAGGGGCACCTTCCTCAAGGTACAGAGTATTGGGCATCGTGACGGGGCAGTGGTACTCACGGGGCCACTGCATATCGGCCATACCCTCATAAGCGAAAACATGAAGGGCGAGCTTTCCGGCAGGTCGGGCGAAATGATCTGTATTGTCCATCGACCGTGGCCAGCCGGGAATACGAAGAAGGACATGTTGGCCGTTGTGGCCGCGGGTGCGGAGTTGGTGGTTCGGACCTTGGATACCTCACCCCGGCAAAATATCCATGACCATCTCCGTGATCCAGGTGATGCGATCAGATCACTCCGGGAGGCCATCGAGGTTTACGAGCTTGGCCAGGAGTAACGAGTCATAGCCGCGGAATGTCCGCGGCCTTTCTTTTTGACAAGGTGTGGCCAAGTCTGTTTCTCTTTGCCACGATAGTTATGTGGACGAATTGATGTCACGTCAGGTGATGGTGTTGACGGAAGCTAGTATATTATGACATAATTAATCGAAAGTTCGAAGTTCTTTGAGGGGGATGATGTGATCAAGGCGATTTGTTTCAAGGATGTGCTGCCGGGAGATGTTGTGTGTCAATCGATCGACGAACGACTGACGGTTTCCAGGGTAGGAAATGGCGTAGGGCTGGATCTCAACCCCAACGGCAAGATTAACCTCTTCATCAAAGGAACCGCGGGTCTGTGTTTGTCCGGGTTTCCCGATCAGTTGATCGGTTTGATCTACCGGCCGTGGCCGAAGGGAGAAAATGCGGTGAGTATATTGAAAAAGATTGCTAACTTTTGTTTTTTCGCAAGTGACAAATTCAGTGATCTTTTTTCTGATTGGGTTATCCGAGGAGGACGTCTACCCACAAAGTCGTCTCCCGAGGTTGATGAGATTTTTATCCGATTACGCGAGAAGATTGAGGTCTATGAACTGGGCAGGCCATGTGT
>CAYQNM010000036.1:1215-5499 GCA_964419015.1 uncultured Candidatus Saccharibacteria bacterium
CAATGCGCTTTGTCGTCGCTCGGGCGCGCATGTTCAGAGCCTATTACGAATGGCTTCAAGGAAGCGGTGGAGAGATCCGACCGGGACTTATCCGCGTGATCTGGCGGGCCAGACGAAGCTGGTCCGCGTATGAACACCTTCGTGCATTGATGCCCGAATTCAAAGCCGACGACTCCTATATCGCAATGTTGCTTGAGGTGAGGCGCAAAGAATCCCTGTTTGGCGTATCCCGCGGAGCCTAGACTCCGCTTTTTTCTTGGGATAAACGTGCTATGATGTGCGGATGGATACCGAATCGCGCCGATGGATTATTTTGCTGATCGGCCCGCCCGGAGCGGGCAAGGGGACGCAGGCGGAACTTTTGGCCGAGGATTTTGGCCTGTACAACTTCGAGACGTCCCGAATCATCGAAGAAAAGTTTGCAGCCGCCGATCCCGAGGATCCGGTGATGCGGCACGAGCAGGAAATATTCAAAGCCGGCAAGCTCAATACGCCCGAACTGGTGCGCTCCTGGGTGATGGAAAAAATCGCCGAATTGGCAGCCCGGGGAAGTGGCATTGTTTTCAGCGGATCTCCGCGCACACTGTTTGAGGCCGAGGGCGAAATACCCTTGTTTGAAAAGCTCTACGGCAGGCAGAACATTAAGACCGTCCATCTTGATATCAGCGAGCGCGAGGCGATTTATCGTAACTCCAACCGCCGCCTGTGCAAAGCAAATCGGCATCCCATTCCGTTTCTGCCGGAATTTCGAAACCTGGCCGCGTGTCCGAAAGATGGAAGCGAATTGATCAAGCGTGTTTTGGATAACGAAGGAACGATGCGGGTACGCTACGAAACCTATCTCAAAGATACCGCCCCCGTTTTGGATTTCCTTGCCGCGTCGGGATATGCTGTTGTTGAAATCAATGGCGATCGTCCGATTCAGGATGTGCACGATGCAATTGTCAGCCGCCTCCATAAATCCCATGCTTCCGACCATCATACTATTTTGAACCGTGCAGAAAGCCTTTGATGCTTCATGATTCTCACCACGCCGGAACAAATCAAAGCGATGAAAGAAGGCGGCGCGATTCTCGCCGGCATTTTGCGCGAGCTCGGGACAATGGTGCATCCCGGCACCAGGACGCAGGATCTTGAAACGCGCGCCCGTGAGCGCGTTGCCGAGCTTGGCGTCGAGCCGTCGTTCCTGGGCTATGTCGTAGGAGGAACTGCGTACCCGGCGGCGCTGTGCGTTTGTGTCAATGACGAAACCGTTCACGCGACCCCCTCGCAGAGAGTATTGCAGGATGGGGATCTGCTCAAGCTTGATTTTGGCATCCGGCACAAGGGTCTTCATACGGACGCCGCGTATACGGTTCTGGTGTCGGATCACCCATCCCATAAGGAGCATAGAAACAAGATGACCTTGATCCGTGTGACGCGCGAAGCGCTCTATGCCGGCATTGCCGCCGCTCGCGCAGGGAACGTCGTCGGCGATATTGGTGCGGCAATTCAAAACGTCGTCGAGAAAAAAAATGGGTTCACCATTGTTCAGGAACTCGGGGGCCATGGCATCGGATCGGAGCTTCACGAATCCCCGTGGGTCGGCAACTTTGCCGGAGCTCCGGATGCAGACGAAAAACTCGTTCCCGGCATGGCGTTGGCGATCGAACCGATTACGTCAACGGGTTCGTGGAAAATAAAAAACAGTGCCGATGGGTTCGGTTATTTGACCAAGGACGGCTCGCTATCAGCCCATTTCGAGCACACCATCATCGTCACCGAAAAAGGCCCCTTGATTGTGACGGAATAATATCGCTGGTGCAAGCGCAGCTCGCCTTGTTATCCACCCGGCATCCACAGTATATCCACGCCGCCATTGACTTTGAAAGTCCCGTTTGCTACACTCTAAGGCATACTTAAAGATGTCTATACACCGCACAATCCATACATTTAGCGGCTGATAAGCAGTGCCATCTTTAGGGTGTGCAGGCAAGGCCGCGAAAAACGCGGTTTCAACGTTTTTAAGGGGCGGTTGTTGGCAATCGATATGTGCGTCCGGCGTCCGTTCGATCGGATGACAAAGCTCACGGGCATACATACTGGTTGCAAACGGATAGCAGTTTGACAACTCAAAACGTATTGATAGCGGGTTAAGCCGTCCTCTTCCTTGTGGGGACGGTGGAAGGTTCGACCGCAAGGTCGAATACTTAATTTTGCAAGGAATCTGTGAGAGTGATTAAAACTCTCATGCGATAGTTACTCATTTATAGTAAGGGCGTATGGAGGATGCCTAGACACCAAAGAGCGATGAAGGACGTTGCGTGACTGCGATAAGCTTCGGGGAGCCGTCGAGCAGGCCGTGATCCGAAGATGTCCGAATGGGGCAACCCCATCGTGTGAACCACGATGATTCCGCGCAAGCGGGAAGCGTACCTGGGGAAGTGAAACATCTCAGTACCCAGAGGAACAGAAATAGCATAGATTCCCTCAGTAGCGGCGAGCGAAAGGGGAGAAGCCTAAACTTTTTTTCGTTTAGTTTACTAACCGAAAGGGAGGGTCATAGGGATGATACGTTGAATCTCAAATATCGGGTGCGGCGCGAGCCGTCGCCGGTATTTGATATTCTAAAGAGTTACAAATTCGAATGGTAGCGGAACGGCCCTGGAACGGCCGACCAGAGCGGGTGACAGTCCCGTACGCGAAACCGTTCGAACTCTTGTATTGTTTCCTGAGTAGCCCGGGATAAGAATGTCCTGGGTGAATTTGCCCGTACTACCGGGTAAGGCTAAATATTTTTGGTGATCGATAGTGAACCAGTACCGTAAGGGAAAGGCGAAAAGAACCCCGATGAGGGGAGTGAAATAGATACTGAAACCATATGCCTACAAAGAGCCGGAGTCCCTCGACAGCAATGTCTCGGGATGACGGTGTGCCTATTGAAGAATGACCCAGCGAGTTTATCCAAATTGCTAACTATAAGTCCCTCTGGGACGTATGGGTAGGGAAACCGAGTGTGAATAGCGCGTATTCATTTTTCACTCCAGCGCCGTTCTTCGGCCTTGGAGTGGAAATTGATATGCAGTTTGGGTAAGACCCGAAGCCAGACGAGCTAACCATGGGCAGGGTGAAGTTCTGCGAAAGCAGGATGGAGGCTCGAACCGGTTGATAGCGCAATATCATCGGATGACCTGTGGTTGGGAGTGAAAAGCTTATCGAGTCTGGTAATAGCTGGTTCTCCCCGAAATGCCTTTAGGGGCAGCGTTGTATAGTAGTCGAGGGGGTAGAGCACTGAGTGGTTCGCCGTGCCCTTTTGGGTAGGCCTACCAAACAAACTCCGAATACCTCGGCGTAATGTACGACAGTGAGACTGTGAGGGCAAAGCTTCATGGTCGCGAGGGCAACAGCCCAGACCGCCGCTTAAGGTCCCTAAATCCATGCTGAGTGTATAAAGGAAGTGTCGTGCCTTAGACAGGTAGGATGTTGGCTTAGAAGCAGCCATCATTTAAAAAGTGCGTAATAGCTTACTACTCGATGTCCGCCCGCAAGGGCGAGATGAGGCAAGATGCGCCGAAAATGTATCGGGGCTAAGCATGGTACCGAAAGCGCGGATTCGGAGGTCTCGTGAAGGAAATGGTGTTGGGCGGTAGCTCAATTGGTAGAGCACCTGGGCCCAACCCAGGACGGATGGGGGTTCGAATCCCTTCCGCTCAGCCAATCCTTCATCCAAATGACCGGAACATTTGGATCCTTCACGAGACCTCCGAGTGGTAGGGGAGCATTTCGAATGCAGCGAAGTCCCTCTGTGAAGATGGGATGGAGCGTTCGGAAGAGAGAATGCTGGGATGAGTAACCGCAAGATCAGTGAAAGTCTGATCCGCCGAAAGCCCAAGGTTTCCTCCGCGATGTCAATCATCGGAGGGTTAGGCGTCCCTAAGCGTAACCGTGCCTTCGGGCACGGGATCGCGATGGTGAGCCGGTTAATATTCCGGCCCCGCGGGCACATTCGAAGGGATGACGGAGAATATAAGACGGTGCATGTTATTGGATTTGTGTCTTTAGTTTCTAGGGTGTTGGCCAGGAAAATCCGGCCAAGGCCGCAAGGTGCACCCGAAAGCCGAAGAAACCGTCGCAAGGCGGGATGCCGTCGAAGAGTCTCCCAAGAAAAATCTCTAAGATCAGTGTGTCTGCGAACGTACCGCAAACCGACACAGGTGGGCAAGTTAAGTACACTGAGGCGAACGGGTGAATATTGGCTAAGGAACTCGGCAAAAAAGCGGCCGTACCTTCGGTATAAGGCCTGCC
>CAYQNM010000037.1:0-5091 GCA_964419015.1 uncultured Candidatus Saccharibacteria bacterium
GTTATTTTTTGCCTTCGGCGATCTGGGCAGCGACATTCGCCGGAACGGGTTCGTAGTGGTCGAACTCCATCGTGAACGTGCCGCGGCCTTCGGAGTAGGAGCGGATGCTGGTGGCGTAGCCGAACATCTCGGACAGTGGCACCATGGCGTTAATGACTTTCAGGCCCAGCGTGCCACGGTCGTCCACGCTCATGATCTGCCCGCGGCGGGATGCCAAGTCGCCCGTTGCGGCGCCGAGGAAATTGTCCGGGACGATGACTTCGACTTTCATGATCGGTTCGAGAATCACTGGCTTGGCGCGGCGCACGGCTTCTTGGAATGCCATGGAGCCGGCAACTTTGAATGCGATTTCGGAGGAGTCCACGTCGTGGTACGAACCGTCGTAGACGGTAACTTTCAGGTCAACCACCGGGAATCCGGCGATGACGCCTTTGTCGAGCGCTTCCTTGACGCCTTTTTCAACAGCCGGAATGAATTCGCGCGGGATCGCGCCGCCCTTGACCTCGTCAACGAATTCAAAGCCCTTGCCGCGTTCCATCGGCTCGACGCGCAACCAGCAGTGGCCGTACTGCCCGCGACCCCCGGACTGCTTGATGTATTTGCCTTCGGCCTGGGCTTTTTCGGAAATGGCTTCTTTGTACGCGACCTGGGGCTTGCCGGTGTTGGCCTGCACGCCGAATTCGCGCTTCATGCGGTCAACGAGAATTTCCAGGTGCAATTCGCCCATGCCGGAGATGATCATCTCGCTGGTTTCCTCGTCGCTCCTGATGCGGAACGTCGGGTCTTCGTCGGAGAGCTTCTTCAAGGCCATGCCCATTTTTTCCTGGTCGGCTTTGGTTTTGGGTTCGATGCGCAGAGAGATGACCGGATCGGGCACTTCGATGCCTTCCAAGAGGACGGGATGTTCGGGATCGCACAGCGTATCGCTGGTGCGCGTGTCTTTGAGACCCACGGTCGCGGCGATATTGCCCGCGAAGATCTCTTTGATTTCCTCGCGCTCGTTGGCATGCAGGCGCACGATGCGGCTGATACGCTCCTGCTGGCCGGTGCGAGTGTTGAGCACATACGAACCGGCGGTAAGTTTGCCGGAATAGACGCGAAAGAACGTCAGCGCGCCGACATACGGGTCGGTCGCGGTCTTGAACGCCAGCGCCGCAAATGGTGCGTTTTCATCGGCGGCAACGGCGACGGATTGTCCGGTTTTTTGGTCAACAGCCTTGGCGGCGGTGATGTCCACCGGAGACGGCAGATAGTAGGCGACGGCGTCGAGCACGAGCTGGACGCCCTTGTTTTTCAACGCGGATCCGCAGAAGACCGGGAAGAGTTTGTTGGCGATGGTAGCTGTGCGGACGATGGCGCGCAGACGATCCAGGCTGATTTCCTTACCTTCCAGGTACTCACTCATGGCCTGATCGTCGTGCTCGACGATTTTTTCGATCATCGCAGCGCGCTCGCGCTCGGCTTCGGCTTTCAGGTGATCGGGAATTGGACCCTTGATGATGCGCTCGCCCTTGTCCCCTTCGAACGCGATGTATTCCATCGTCAGCAAGTCGATGATGCCCTTGAACTGGTCCTCATGGCCGTCGGGGATTTGGAACTTCACCGCCAGCGGCGACAAGCGAGCGAGAATGGACTGATACGAGCGGTCGAACGACGCACCCAAACGATCCAGTTTGTTGATGAAACAAATGCGCGGGACGTTGTAGTCGTCGGCATAGCGCCAGTTTTTCTCCGATTGGGGCTCGACGCCCGCAACCCCGTCGAACACGACGATCGCGCCATCCAAAACGCGCAATGAGCGTTTCACTTCGATGGTGAAATCAATATGCCCCGGCGTATCAATGATATTAAGTTTGACTTTCTTGCCGATGGCATCGGTCGGCGTCCAATAGGCGGTCGTTGCGGCGGCGGTGATGGTGATACCCCGCTCGCGCTCCTGCTCCATCCAGTCCATGACCGTGTCGCCCTCATGCACCTCGCCGATTTTGTGCGAGATGCCGGTATAAAAAAGAATCCGCTCGGAGGTGGTTGTTTTGCCGGCGTCGATGTGCGCGATGACGCCGATATTACGGATATTTTCGATCGGGTAATCGGCCATGTGAAAAGAAAGCAGGAGTGAGATAGGTTCTAGCGATTACCCCAAGCCAGGTGCGCAAAAGCTTTGTTGGCCTCGGCCATGCGCTGGACATCAGCGCGCTTTTTGACGGCGTTGCCGGTGTTGTTGAAAGCGTTGACGAGTTCTTCGGCAAAACGAAGCCGCATCGCTTTGCCCTTCTGGGCACGGGCGGCATCAACCATCCAACGGATAGCCAGCGCGAGTCGGCGTTCGGGACGAACTTCGATCGGAACCTGATAATTGGCGCCACCGACGCGGCGCGACTTGAGTTCGACGGCCGGAGCCACATTCTCAACCGCTTTCTCGAGAATCTCAAGAGCGGGTTTGCTGAGCTGCTTTTCCGCGGCTTGCATGGATTCATATACGGCCTTGCGCGCGGCGGATTTGTTGCCGTCCAACATGACCTTATTGATGAATTTCGCAACCAAAATGCTCGAATACTTTTGATCCGGTTCAATGATGTGCCGCTTTGTGATCGGTCTGCGCATTCTGGAAAAATTTTGAAATTAATAATTAAAATTCCTACTTTGGTTTCTTGGCGCCATATTTGCTCCTCTGCTGCTTCCTGCCCTCCACGCCGGCGGCGTCAAGCATGCCGCGGACAATATGGTAGCGGACACCGGGCAAATCCTTCACACGGCCGCCGCGGAGCATAACCACAGAGTGCTCCTGGAGATTGTGGCCAATACCCGGGATGTAGGCGGTAACCTCCATGCCATTGGTAAGGCGAACACGAGCGATCTTCCGCAATGCCGAGTTCGGCTTTTTGGGGGTGGTCGTACGAACTTGAGTGCAGACGCCACGTTTGAACGAAGCTGGATATTGGACGGGTCTGTTCTTGAGCGCATTGAAACCGAACGTAAAAGCTGGCGACTTTGTTTTCGCCTTAGCAACCTTCCGAGGTTTTTTCAGCATCTGATTGAACGTAGGCATGATTGAAAAACGGCAAGCCCGCATGCACCCGCCCGGGACATGATCCGGATACCCGACGCACGATAAGTCAAGAGCCAGCGTATCAAAAACGGCGGCATGCGTCAATATGTCTCCATCAGGACAGCGGAGAACCCGTAATAACGCGAAAGAGCAACGCCACCAGCGGCACGAAAAGAGGAAAAATAAAAAAGATGAACGCCAACAGGACGACATAGCTGTAGCGGTAGAGGCCAAGCAGAACGCTGGAAAGCCTGGCCGGGACAAATGTCAGCGCAAGCCAGTGCCCATCCAGGGGCGGGATCGGCATGAGATTGAACACTGCCAGGATCAGATTGACCCAAACGATATACTGCATGAGATTGACGGCCGGAGCATCGCCAAGCTGGGAACCCACTACGCGAAGCACGAGACCAAACAAGACGGCGAGAATGATATTCGCAAGCGGCCCCGCCAGACCGACTTTTGCCGGCCCGTACCGACGGTCACTCAAGTTGTGAGGATTGTACGGCACTGGTTTTGCGTAGCCGAACACAAACCCCGTCAGGTAAAAAAAGACAAGCGGCACAAGAATTGAACCAACCAGGTCGATGTGTCTGAGCGGATTCAGCGTCAAACGACCCAAATCCTTGGCGGTCGAGTCCCCCATCGAGTATGCCACCAATCCGTGCGCCACCTCATGAAGCACGACCGAATAGATAAAAGCGGCAAAAGCAAAAAGTTTGAAAATCGTGGCGTCCATGGCTTATTGCGAGCACAAGTCCTTCCGCTCTTGAAAAGATATCAATTTTAGTATAGCATGTAAACGAACTCATTTTTATCAACGAGTATCTCCAAATCCGATGGCGACCCGATGTCCAAACTGCGGCAAGAAACCGATCATGGCCACCACCCGTGTGCTTTTGCGCGGCCATTACAATCCGACCTCAAAATCCAAGCGCTACCCCAACCTCCAGTGGGCCAAGGTTGATGGCAAGCGCACCAAGATCTGCACCGACTGCATCAAGACGATCAATAAGCGCTCGGTAGTAGCCTAGTATCTTTCTTGTCCATCCAATGCCGAAAGAATCGTCCCCGCATCGGCATGAATCTCGCCCCTCTCATGAAGAATTGTCACACATCGAGCGACAGGTTTTTAAGCTTCTCGTAGAACCTTACAAGGAGGGAGCAATCAAGATTGACGACTTTGCCGACCTCTACAAGGCGAGCATTATCGCCGCTGACAGAGAATCCATCGAAAGAAAAAAGGCTCATTTCGAGCATCATCCTGGCGAGCGACGGGCCCAAATCCTAGAAGCCATGTTGGGGACTCAGATCGAACTTAGTGATTGGTTCGGTTCAGAAGCTCAGACTATTCCGACCTCAGAATATGATGACCTCTTCAATGGAGTAGATACTGCGGTTGAATTCTCCCAAGAGAACAGCTTCCAGCACTTGGCACTTAGTATTGACGCCACTTCAAGTCTCCACGCAATTACTGAAAAGTTGGCAAGGATTCGAAATGATATTCTTAGGGGGAATCTCACAAAGATTAAATACTTTGTGTCGGAGCAAATGCATTTCCGTGGCGAACAGGGCCAAGTTCCCAAGGTGGTCGTAGGAGCTGACCATCAAACAATCAAAGAATTAAGCGATCTCTGGCTTAATGTCGATAACCTAAAAAAGATAGCCAGTCAGCGTGAGCAGACTGGTACTCCACTGACCCCCGAAGCCCAAGAAGCGAATCATGAGCGTTTTGTTTGGTTTCGAGATAGACTAGCAAGGCACCCGATCCAGGTAGAAGTTTTGCAACAAATTAAAATACAGCTAGAGACCTTCGCACGATTTGCCGAAAAAAATCGGCAGGACATATTGGCACAACGATATCAAGCCATGCTTAGTATTATTGATGGTATTATAGAAAGCAAAACGGACGAGAAGATAGAGCCTCGGGTGAACACCATTACTGAGGCATTAAGAGAACAGTTACAAAGTTTTTAGGATTCGGGCTGTAGTATACCGGTAGTACGCGTCCATGGGGTGGATGTAGACCGGGTTCGATTCCC
>CAYQNM010000038.1:0-4974 GCA_964419015.1 uncultured Candidatus Saccharibacteria bacterium
GGCGAGCAAGCGAGCGAAGGCGAGCAAGCGAGCGAAGGCGAGCAAGCGAGCGAAGGCGAGCGCAGTGCCCAGCGCCAGTAGGCGGCGGGTGGGAGCACCGGAGCTCATAACAAAGGTATCGGGTCAAACCCGAAGGGCGCGATGGCCGCTTGGGAATGCGCGGCCCGCGCCGAAAATTCTAAAGATCGATCTCTTGTTTCAGCTTACGCTTCTCTTCTTCGAATGTCTCTTCGTTGTATGTGCCAAGCTTTTCCAGGCGCTTGCGAAGCGCGTTCAAATGCAGACCCATGATGGCGGCGTTTTTTTCTTTGCGCTCGGTCGTTTTCTTGGCGCGGAACTGGGATTTTTTTGCCTTGATCAAAACCCCGCTCTGCTGGACGAAGCGGCTGAACCGGCGGAGCAAACTGCCGGTGCTTTCATTTGGTTTTCGTTTGACTTCTACCATATAAATACCTCCTTTCTTAGAAATTTTTAATTTCTAATTTTCAATTTCTAAACGACGGGTTTAAAAATTAAGAATTAAAAATTGAAAATTATTCTTCCTCCCCGACTTTCGCCCCCAGCCGCTTGCCGCCCAGGATGTGCATATGCAGATGCGGCACCAACTGGCCGCCATGCTCGCCGGTGTTCATAACCAAACGATAGCCCTTGTCCAAGCCGGAATCCTTGGCGACTTTCTGCGCCGTGAGCACCATTTTGCCCAGCAGGTTTGCATCAATATCGGTGATGGCATCGAGCGACTCAATGTGCTTGACCGGCATGACGAGCAGATGCACCGGAGCCTTAGGATTGATATCCTTGAGCACGACGATGTCGTCGTCACGGTACACCGGCTCGCCCTTGAGCTCTCCCTGGATAATTTTGCAAAAAACGTCAGTAATCATTTCTTCAGCCGTTTTTTTAATTCTTCAACGATTTTTTCCAGCGGAATGTTTTCCTGAACTCCGGCGTCCATTTCCCGCAGAATCACCGTCCCATCGAGGGCTTCTTTCTGGCCGAAGATCAGGGCAAACCTGACCCCGTGGCGATTGGCGATACGAAGTTGCGCCTTGATGCTGTCCCGACCAAGCGAAGATTTGATCTCGATGCCGGCCTTGCGGATCTCCTCAAACAACAGCAGACTCTTGCGCTTAGCGACATCGCCAAGTTGGGCCAGGAATACTTTGGGCTTGATGCCGATCTCCGGAACGGAAACATTCCTCTCTTTGAGCGCGAGCACGATGCGTTCCAACCCCATTCCCCACCCAGCCGCCGGAGTTTTGGGACCGCCCAACAGATCAACCAGGCGATCATATCGCCCGCCGGCCACAACGGTCGACTGCGGGCCGGGATTTTCGGCCGGCATGAATTCGAACACGGTGCGGGTGTAATAATCCAGGCCGCGCGCCAAGTAAGGATTCAAGATGTACGGGATACGGGCCTCGTCAAGAAATTCCAGCACGTGCTTGAAGTGATTTTTGCATTCCTCGTCGAGAAAATCCATCATTTGCGGAGCTTCCTTGACCACGTCACGGCAGGACTCCTCCTTGCAATCCAAAACGCGGAGGATATTTTCTTTCATCCGGATGCGACATTGCGCGCAAACCCGTTTCGCTTTTGATTTGTAATAGTCTTTGAGCGCACGAATATACCCGGGGCGGCAGTTTTGGTCGCCAATGCTGTTGATATGAACATGATAATCGTGCAAGCCCAGAGATTCCAGGATTTTGTGGGACAAAAAGATCAGCTCTGTGTCGACAGCTTCGGAAGCGTCGCCAATCGTTTCAACCCCAAGCTGGAAAAACTGCCGATAGCGGCCTTGCTGGGGCTGATCGTGCCGGAACATCGGTTCTGCATAGTAAAGCTTGACCGGATGCGGACGCACCTGCATGCCGTGTTCCAGATACGCACGAACGACCGGAGCGGTGCCTTCCGGACGCAACGCCAGCTCGTCGCCGCCCTTGGTCTTCAAGACATACATTTCCTTATCCACAATATCGGTCGCTCCTCCCACGCCGCGCAAGAACAATTCAGCTGATTCAAGTACCGGCGTCTTGATCTGTTCAAAGCCATAATCGGCGAGCAGCACTTCGGCTTTCTTCAACAGAAAACGCCAGTACTTCTGGTCTTCGGGGAGGATGTCATGCATTCCTCGCGCGGCTTGAAATGTTTTTGATTTTTTCAAACTCATAATTATTCTTCTGGTGCGGGGGTTGGATACGCGACGGAGGTAATCTCGTGTGGCTTGTTGAACGGCCACAGACGAAGCCAGGCCCGCCCTGAAATGAGCGTCTTGTTGACCGTACCCCAGCGGCGCGAATCGGAACTGTGCAAACGGTTATCCCCCAGAACGAAATATTCGTTGTCGTCCAGTTTTATTCTTGTCATGCCGACGGTCGTCTGCGAATCGGGCAGGTAGGCGTCCTCGTCAAGGACAAGCCCCTGGGGGTATCGGGCGTTGAATATCGTAACGACGTTATTTTGAATCTGAACCGTCTCACCCGGCAGCCCAATGACTCGTTTGATAAAATACTGACTCGGGTCGAGCGGATAGCGAAACACCACCACATCCCCGCGCTGTGCGCCATGCAAACGGTAGCTAATTTTGTCGACTAGAATGTAGTCCCGGTCTTCGAAATTCGGCTCCATGGACTGGCCGCTCACGAAAAAGGGCTGGACGAGATAATACCGCAGGGGCAGAACAATGGCAACCGAGATGACGACAATCTTAAAAACCTCCCAAATGAAGGCCGTAATCTGCTCGCCCAGGCGCACATTCGTCGGTTCTTCGTGCATACAAAACGCGTACTTCGGACAGAGTATACCATACTCGCCGACAATTTCCAGGCCTGGCGTTTTATCCCCCTCCAAGGTATACTCTGCCCATACGCATCTATGGCCCCGACACTCATTATCGGCATCGGAAATCCTGATCAGGAATACGTGAACACCCGACACAATGTCGGATTCATGGCGCTTGATTTTCTTGCCCGCAAAGCAAAGGCAGGTGCGTTCGAACCGGACAAGCGCCTGGACGCCCAAGTCACCGAAGCAAAGATTCCTCTCCCGGACGGCAAAGCTATAAAAACCGTGCTCATCAAGCCGCTCTCGTATGTGAATGCCACCGGTGCGGTAGCGACCAAGGCCCGCCTCCGTTTTAAAGCCCGACCGGAAAATATCATCGTCATTCAGGACGACTTGGACATCCCGTTCGGCCGCACCAAGCTCTCGTTCGACAAGAATTCCGGCGGCCATCGCGGCATCGAAAGCATCACCAAGGCCCTGAAAACGAAAAAATTCTACCGCATCCGCATCGGCACGGCCAAGCCGGCGCTCGACAAGGCCCGTGCGCAATCGGATAAAAAGCGGGACGAATTCGTTCGCGATTTCGTCCTCTCGACATTCACTCCTGCCGAATACGACAAACTCAACGACATCTTCAAGGAAGTACTCGAAAAACTCACCACCAACATCCTCCGGTAAACAAAAACCGCCTCTCGGCGGTTTTTGTGTGCGAGGATTTCAGCTAATCCTCGACGCGCTTTCGTAACTTGCTAATAGCTTCATCGGCATGCTTGACTCCGCCAAGACCAAACGACAATCCGATCGCGAGCGAGATCGCTGCAACTAAACCAATGATAAAGATGCGAATCACATCATCGGCGACTTGCAACTGGGTCAGGGCAATGAGCAAAGAAAAGACGAAAATCGCCCACTTAGTCAGGGTCCCGAGGAAATTTCCGGAAGCCAGTCCCGCCGCTCTCACCGAGGCGCGGACGGTATTTTCCATGAATTTCGCTACCAGAATACCGATCAGCAAAATGAATGCCGCAACGATAACTTTGGGGATGTACAGGACGACCGTCGAGAGGAATAGGGTTACTTGCTCAAGTCCCAAGATGTTGGTCGCCGCCATCAGGAAAACGATGACGAAAAACCATTTGATCAGTTCGTAAAAGAACAAGGGGCTGTCCAAATGAAAACCACTTCGTTCCCAGGCGTGGCGGAAACCGACTTTAGTCAGCGCGTGATCAACCCGCAAAGCGCGGATGATATGGTACGCGACTCTTCCCAACAGCATGGCCAAAAGCCAGCCGATGACGAAGACTACGATAGCCGCAACGAGCCGCGGAATGAAACCGGCAACACCGGCCCACAAGGTCAGCAACGACGATTGAACGATATCAGAAGCAGATACTATTTCGAGCATAAGGCACCCCCTTTCTTACGGAGAGGAGTCCTCTCCATTCCTTCATCTATTGTAACACGTCCAGGGACAATCATCAGAAATTATGTGGACAAAACCGAACTGCCATGCGAAGCGGGAATCATATTGAGCGCATCCGGCTGTTGAACAATCCTGATAATGAGCGCAGTCGCCACCGCCAGCCCGGCAAGAAACATCGCAACGGCAGCATAGCGCCAGAACATTGGCCGGCGCTTGGTTACCAGAAGAAATTCCTTGGAGAGCTCGCCCACGGCGGATTCGACTTCGAGCTGGGACTTCGTTTTCGTCATCTCGTCGAACGGATTGGTAGGCACCGTCGCCTGGGCGACGACCTGCCGGAAGTATTTCTCATTGAAAAACTTGATGACATCATACCGGCTCAACACTCCCACCAGCACCCCGGCGCCGTCCACGACGCACAACGGATTGACGCGGTGATGCTCGGCGAACATTTTGGCCGCGTCTTCGAGCGAGACATCCTGCCCGACGGTCAGCGGCGTCGGGTTCATGATGGCTTTGGCTTTGATCTCACGCAGTTTGCTGAAATGCTCGTCGAGCTCCCGGCGGTCGGCCTTGTTCACCGAGATTTTGTCCATGATGCTGATGACCGTCGGCAGGTGCATGCCCGAGGACTGCACGATCATGTCGTAGGCGGTGATGATGCCCAGGAGCTTGCGCCCTTCCCCGATCACGGGCATCCCGTCGTAGTCGTATTTCTCAAAGAGTTGCGCGACGACCTCCAAACTATCCTCGGCGTTAATCGCCAG
>CAYQNM010000039.1:0-4595 GCA_964419015.1 uncultured Candidatus Saccharibacteria bacterium
AGTCTCTTGTCTTTTTTTAAAAGTATGCTATCATGCCTAGGCAATTCTTCGTCCCCTCATCCATGACATTCGCCATCATTAAAACGGGAGGCAAGCAGTACCGGGTCGCCGAAGGCGACGTTATTTCCGTTGAAAAACTGACCCACGACTCCGATCGCGTGGTGTTCGATCATGTTCTGCTTATTGCCGATGGCGCAGACGTCAAAATCGGTACCCCGACCGTGCCAAACGCAGCGGTTTCTGCCAGCGTTCTTGAAGACGCCAAGGGCGAGAAAAAAATGGTCTTTCGCTACAAATCAAAAACGCGCTACCGCAAAAAGAAGGGTCACCGCCAACTCTACACCAAGGTGAAAATCAACAAAATCTCCGCATAATGCGGAGATTTTGTTTGCACGAGAAATATCCGTTGACACGCGCTGGGAAAAGGACTTCAATGATATCAGATCATATCTCGGACGGAGATCAACGATGCATTGGCAGCCTCTCTGGATCATAGCACTGATCTCGGCGAGCAGCCTGCGCGCCGCCGAGTACGAAATTCAGCAGTGTGATATTCTTGATGAGTTCGATACGGTCATCGGCCAGGAAGGTCAATCGCTCCGCGAAATTCATGTTGAACTGGGCATGACGACAAACCAGCTCGGCATCATCAACGGGATCACGGACGGGGACGAAATCCTTGCACCCGGGCGTAAGATCGTCTATATCAGTCCCGAGGATATCGCCCGCGCCCGATCGCGTCTGCTCGAACAGTCCGGCCAGACGCAGAACGCCAATATCCGGTCTCGCTACGAAAACGGTATTCGAGATCTGGATGCCGGAGTCATCGGCTACGCCCGAAACTCTTCGCATATCCGTTGGCAAGACGTCCTTCGATTATCTCTGGAATATCAGCCGAATGCATCCGAAAAACAGACACCGGCTCCTGCTGCCCCCGCCCCCTAACGAGCGGGGTTACTTGCGCTCCTCAAGGGCGTGTTTGAGCGTCATTTCATCGGCATATTCAAGATGAGAACCCGAGGCCAACCCCCGTGCGAGACGCGTCAATGTGACATAGGGACGTTTCTTGAACAATTCTCGCAGATAGAGGGCGGTGGTTTCGCCGGCGGTGTTGGGGTTGGTGGCAACGATGAGTTCGACACCCCCATGTTCGCGGACCAGGCGATCAAGCCGCGCGGCAAGTTCCGGAAACCGCAGATGTTCGGCGGTCACTCCGTCCATCGGGCTTAATGCCCCGCCCAACACATGATATAGACCTCTATAGAGTCCCGTTTTTTCGATTGAGTCGAGATCGGTCACTTTTTCCACGACAAGCACCTGGGTCTGATTCCGACGCGGATTGGAACAGACGCCGCAAAGCGCCTCATCGGCGATGTTGTGGCATTCGCCGCAAATTCGAATCGTTTCTTTCATGGACATAACCGCTTGTCCGAATTCGCGCAAGTCTTCGGCGCTTTTGTCCAGAAGCGCCAAAACAAACCTCCCCGCCTGGCGCGGCCCGACACCAGGCAATGTTCTGAACAATTGGACCAGATACTTGAACCGAGGATTCATTTTTAAATATAAAATAGTTAGTAGATAAAATCTGCTCCCGGCTGCTGACGCGTACGATCCGTTTCCAAAAACCGCAACGAATCGGGATCGATATGAAACTCGACTTCGCCCGTCGGCCCATTGCGATGTTTGGCGATGATGAGCTGGGCGAGGTTTGCCTTGCCCTGATCCTGGGCCTGCTGGAAATTGATCTTATCGTCCCGGTGGATGAACATAACCACATCGGCATCCTGTTCGATGGACCCGGAATCCCGCAAATCGGACAGCTTGGGACGGTGGCCATCGCGATTTTCAACCGCTCGGGATAGTTGGGACAGAGCGATGATTGGGATGTTAAGCTCCTTCGCCAAGCCTTTGAGTCCGCGAGAAATTTCAGTAACTTGCTGGACGGGACTGTCATAGTTCTTGCGGGATGCCATCAACTGCAGATAGTCCACAATCAGGATGCCCAGCCCCTTTTCGGCCTGAAGACGGCGCGCCATGGCGCGCATTTGGAGCACGTTCAACAACGAGGCGTCATCGACATAGATCGGCATGCTCTTTAAGTCGCTAATGGCGTTCGTGATCCGTAGAAAGTCGTTGCCCATGCCTTCGTGCGAGAGCTTGCCGGTACGAAGCTTCCACAAACTCACTCCCGAACGCGAAGCGATGAAGCGATCTACGATCTGGTCGTTAGACATTTCCAGCGAAAAGATACCGACGGGAATGCTCTGTTCCGCAGCGCGCAGGGCAAGATCGATGGCAAATGCCGTCTTGCCGACCGACGGTCGCGCAGCCAGGATGATAAGATCGGATTTCTGGAATCCGCCGAGCATCTCGTCGAGTTTTCGATGCTTGGTGGCATGGCCACGGAGCGCGCCGGAGTCCTGATTGCTGATACGCTCCATCGCGGCTTCCAGGCCCCCGGAGATCGGGGAAAACTGCTGGGAAAACGTCTTCTGGGAAACAGTGAAAAGTCTTTGCTCGGCTTCGTCCAGCAGGTTTTCAACATCGTCTTCCTCCCGATATCCCAACCCGATGATATGGTTGGCCGCATCGATCAGATTGCGAAGCGTCTTCTTACGCTGGACGATCCTGGCATAGGTGGCAATATGCGCCGATGTGGGGACTGAATTTGCCAGCGACGTCAGATATCCCAAGCCACCGACCTCTTCAAGCTTTCCCATTTCTGCAAGCTTGTTCGATAAACTCAAAAGGTCGATCGGCTCACTGCGCTCGAACAGGCGCATTGCCGCTTCGTAAATAATCTGATGGTTGCGGTTATAAAAGTCATCCGCCGACAGAAAATCAACGACCTTATTGATCGCTTCTTTGTCGATGAAAAGCGCTCCCAGGAGCGACTTTTCAGCATCAACATTTTGGGGCGGAAGCTTATCCCGGGCGATACCGGAAAAAGTGTCCGAGGGCGGTTGCGGCATAGCGGCGTGGTTCAATTATCCAGAATTGAAAATCTGGAATCAAGCGATCTGTTGATAGCGCTGTGGAGGAACCCGCCTCGACCAAGGACGTCCAGCCACGAAAGACTTGACCTGGTGTCACCACCGGTTTATAATTGGCTTACTGAAAACGAGGCGGGAGTTCATGGATCCTCTTGAGCCGGGCGACAGGGTTGTATGGCGCGACATGAACAACCCCTTCACGCTTCTGATGTCCCGCCGTTATGGGACAGGACCGTTCGAGGTGGTGGCCGTTGACGCTTCAACCCAGCGCATTACCATCAGCGTCGCATTCAGTGATATTCTGGCCGAAGAAGTCGAGTTTCTCGCCAAGTTTTTTCGGAAAATATGAACCCCGCTAGCGGCGGGGTTACTCTTTGGGCTCCGGAAGCACCGGATGCGTGAACAGGCACTATGACGAAGGTAGTATAGAAAATCCTTGCACCTTGTCGGACCACCCGATTGTCCCCTTCCAGCGCGGACTGAAAATACCAACAGAATAACTATAAAAACCCGCTGGCAGAGTATTTGGCGTTTCAAATCGCAGCGTCACTGGCCTGCCGCGGCGCACTGTCAGGCGATCCCAGTAGTATTGAGCAACCCGACGGCCTTCGGCATCTACGATCTCGATATCAACCAGCACCTGCGCATCTCTGGCAGAACTCACGAGCGTCGCTGCCACCTCGTTGCGCTCTCCCTGCCTGATTACGCCCGCAGACTCTGAAAACGACGTCAGCACGACCCGCGGCATTTGGCGAGCCGACGCAAAAGAAACATTCATAACCGCGACAGCCGTCGCTACGGCAACGCCCGCTCGAACAAGCATCCGCACGATATTCATTGTCCGATCGTAACGCGCAGCAATTAAGATATCGTGAAAAATCTTGAGAAAAACCAGTTTCCCTGCTATGCTGACGTCTGCATCGTGATTACGGCGCCATCGTCTAGTCCGGTCTAGGACACATGGTTCTCATCCATGGAACACCGGTTCAAATCCGGTTGGCGCTGCACTTTTAGTAAGCCAGTGTTTATACTACTTTTTGCAGTGACGGCAGAAAGACGTCAAAACCTCTATGGAAACTGACATCAACTTTAATTCTGAAGGCCAACAACTTTCGGGGACATGGTATAAGGCAGAGGGGCAAGAAAAGGCAGCCATCTTAATTCTTGGCGGCGGTGCTAACCTTCCTCACAAAGATGCATACTACCCTGCTTGGCAACGCAAATTGGCACAAGAGGGTATAAGTAGTTTTTCTTTTGATTTTAGGGGAGTTGGAGAGACAAAAGAAATGCTATCAGCTACTAACATCAATTCTAGGATTGAGGATGCCAGGGCTGCTTTTAATACTTTTCGGCCAAATACTCATTCCAAAATCTGTCTACTCGGCATTAGCATGGGTGGGCCGGTTGCGATCGCATTGGCGGAGTCGGCAAAACCTCCTGGAGTTATTTTGATTGTTCCGGCGGCGTACTCAACAGAGGCACACCATAAAAGTTTTGGCCCTGATTTTTCTGCAGCCATCAGGAAGCCTCATAACTGGGATCATTCACCCGATTTTGAGTTGTTGCAGGAATATCAAGGAAAAGTTCTCTTGGCTTACGCTG
>CAYQNM010000040.1:0-4417 GCA_964419015.1 uncultured Candidatus Saccharibacteria bacterium
CATCTCTTCCCGAATGATCGCGGATATTTTTCGGATGACTCTCAACCCCAGGGGTAAAAAACTATATACCCCTGCGGAGTTCTTATACACAAAACCTCCACGGGTCAGAAGTCGGGCATTGACCGCCGTTTCGTCGGCGGATATATCTTTGAGGGTTTTCGTAAAGAGGTTGGATACGCGCATCGGGAAATGATTCTAAAAAAATCGCATAACATCTTTCACGGTAATAAAAATCATGAGCGTGATCAAGAGCGCGAATCCTGCGGCGTTGATCCCGTGCTCGATCCGCCGGTTCAGCGGCGCCCCCTTGATGCGTTCGGCAATCAGCATGGCCGCGCGACCGCCATCAAGCGCCGGAAACGGGACGGCGTTCAGTACCGCCAGATTGATGGAAATCATGGCGACGAATTGAATAAGATAGGTAAATCCGACCCGCGCAGCCTGGCCCGTCAGTGTTGCGATGCCGATCGGACCGGAAACATCGCCGGCAAGTTTGCCTTTTGTCACCAGTGTTCCGACGAGCGCCGCATAACCGTATATCGTGTTCATCGTCACAATAACCGCGTCGTGGAGCCCGCGCCAAAGCGACTCATACCAAGGATACGACACCACGCCAGTCAGCGCCAGTGAAATTCCGAGCGGCCCTTGTCCCGCCGGAGCCGATGTCCGCAGGTCAAACGGCTTGTCGAGCACGTCACTGCCGCGTTTGATTTCGAGTACGACACGGCTTCCCCGATGAGCGAGCACGTATTCCTGAATCGCCTCGGGTGTCTGGCCGAAATCCACGGAACCGTCCGGCTGTTTGAATCCGACGATGGCATCCAGAGGGCGCAGTCCGCCCTGCGCCGCGGGACTGCCCGAAGTAACTTCGACGATCTGAACCTCTTTATCGCGCGCTCGACCGATATCGGCCGGCGCGAACAACCCGATCCGAAGGCCGACGAAATTCCCGATCATCAGGAGCACGACCGCCAAAAGAAAATTCATCGCCACCCCAGCCGCAAGTACTTTGATCCGCGCCCAAAACGGCTTGGAACCGAAACTCCCGGGTTCGGACCGCCGGTCCCCGTCTTCTCCGAATACTTTGACGAATCCGCCGAAGGGAATAAGGTTGACCGAATAGACCGTCCCCGCATGCGTAACCGACCAAAGCCGAGGCGGAAAACCGAATCCGAATTCATCCACCCTCATGCCCGCGCGTTTGGCCATGATGAAATGTCCACATTCATGGACGAACACCAGGACACTAATGACGAGAATAAAAATAAGTACGGTGAACATGAGAGAGTGGCCACTCACGGAGCATGTCGCATCAGCTTGTCAGCAATTCCTGCTCTTTCTTTTTTGTCAGATCGTCGAACTTTTTGTTGAGGTCGTCCATGATTTTCTGTAGTTCGTCTTTGGCGAGCCGGAGGTCGTCTTCGCGGGCCTTTTTTTCTCGCACTTCGGCCTGCACTTTTTTCAACACGTCTTCCCTGATTTGGCGTACACGGATGCGGACCGATTCCATTTTTTGATGGAGCAGTTTGATAAACTCCTTGCGTCGCTCCTCGGTCAGCGAGGGGATCGTCAGACGCACCGATGTGCCGTCCACGACGGGATTCAACCCGAGCGAGCTTTCTTTGATGCTTTTTTCGATGAGCGCCAAGGCGTTTTTATCCCAGGGCTGGATGAGGATGGCGCGCGGCTCCGGCGTCGTGATCGTGGCGAGTTCCTTGATGGTGAGGCGGGAGCCCATGTATTCGACAGGCAAATCCTCCACGAGTGACGGATTAGCCCGTCCGGTGCGAATCCCCGCGGCTTCGCTCCTGGCAAACTCAAACGCCGCCTCAAAATCCTTCTTCCGCTGGGCGATGAGGTCCTTATACATTACATCGATCATATCATGAAATAGCCTTACGAAAAACAGCCCACGTCTGCGAGAACATGGGCTGGCTGTCCTGAAGTCACTACCACCCACTCAAGGTAAACTCTATCTCAAAGTAGTCGTAGGGCTTCCCCCCTCTATCACCCGATAAGACGAGATCAGCACACGCGAAGAATCCGCCATCTTGATACCCAGGCAACGCGAAAGAGGATTTGATACCGGAATGTGTTAGAAGTTCATCGGAAACCTCCTTGCACATTTTCTTGCAGGCATTTAAAGCATACTCCTTAACGTAATCTCTGGAATCGTAGATTCGAAAGTTCTCGGAAAACGTCGTCTTTAAATGCCCTTGCTCAGCCGCTCTCCTGCATTTATCGGGAAGAGAAGAGAGAAGCTTGGCACGAATCTCCTCCACCATCTTATCCACGAAGGAAAACGCCTTCCCCCGCTCTGCGTCCATGAATTTTGCAAGTTCTTGTTCCCTGATCTGTCGTATATTCCGCAACTCATCGACAAGCTTTGGCATTTTGAGCCTCCTTCATCGCCGCTTAAAAGTTTATCACGAAAAGTAGGCGTTGTAAAGATCGCGGCTTTACAGATTTACTAAAAAGTTTTCGATGGCGAGGCGATGATTGTAGTGGGGTTGGGAAAGGAGATAGTGAAGCCGGATGAGACTATGCATGACCATGCGGCCTTTGTCCGGCCGCTTACCATGGGCACGGATCCAGCGAAGCCAGAGTTCGACCAGATCGCGGCGGTCATCTCGTTCGGCGATTCGACGAGCATATATAAGCCGTTCAAACGCTCCCTGCCGAACAACGGCATTGAATTCATCCATGTCTTTCTTGATAGCGCTCCGACACTCCGGCTCGGTTGCGCGAGATAACCATCCCAAGCGTCCCCCGGCTAGAGCGATCAAAAAGTCTCGATCGCTCTCAGGTATACTTTGGGCATCGCAATACGCGCGGACGATGGACAACGGATGAGGAGCAAAAGCGACCTCCTGGCATCGCGAGAGGATCGTCGCCGGCAGGAGCCGCGGACTAGCCGTCACCAGAATGATCAGAGCCTGGGACGGCGGCTCCTCAAGGACTTTCAAAAAAGCATTGGCGCCTTCTTCGGTTATGCATTCGGCATCGTCCACCACGACAATTTTGCGCGATCCATACAGCGGTTTGAGCGAAAGAAATGTCTTGATCGCCCGGATGTCGTCGACGACGATATGCGCTTCTCCATCCGATGTCCGGGGTCCGACGATCAGCACGTCAGGATTTTTTGCCGGAGAGAGGCCGCTGATCCGGCAGGCAAGGTCAAGCGCAAAAAGTTTTTTGCCGATCATCGCAGGACCGGAGAAAAGATACGCATGGGCAAATCCACCGGCCCGGATCCGGTCAAAATATTCCTTCTGTCTTTTAAAACCCATCACGGTCCACATGACACAATGAGGTATTATCCCAACAGCGCCGTAGCGATGATATCTGCCGCCTCCGGAGTGCTGAACCTCTTTATGCGTACTCCCGTATCGGCCGCGGTCGCAGGATCCAGTAAGCGTTCGAGCTGGCTTAAGAGGATATGGGACGTCATGTTGGCTCCTTCGACAATGACGGCGCCCTGGCCGGCGAACTCCTGGGCATTTGCCAGCTGGTGGCCGCCGGCAGAGCTGGAAAGCGGAACAATGACGGCCGGTTTGCCAAGCGCGGCGATTTCGGCAATCGAACCCGCCCCGGCACGGGATACAACGGCGTCACACAGCGCATAGGCCAAAGCAAGCTGTCGAGTGTCCAAAAAGGGATACAGCCGATACTCGGCGAGAATCGCCGGTCCATAGGTTGTAGCGCCTTCTTTTTCGTCTTGCCCGATCGTTCCCTGCACCGCTCGATACTGGCTTTCACCGCACTGATGGATAATCTGATAGCGCTGGGTCAGAAGCACGAGCGATTCAAGCACGATGTCGTTAATCTGCTTTGCCCCCTGACTGCCGCCCATGATGAGGACCGTCGGTCGGTTCGGTTTAAATTTGAAATACTCCAGGGCCTGGGATCGATCTCCGGCTAAGAGCTCCTTTCGCACCGGATTGCCCACCCATATCGCCGGGCGTTTTTTGAAAAAAGCTCCTGCGGATTTGAAACCGATGAAAATGCCTCGCGCCAGCGGCGCCAGTATGCGGTTGGCCAACCCCGGTACCGCGTCGGATTCGTGGATGTACAGAGGGATGAAATACAGGCGTCCCACCAGCGCTGGAAGGACCGAATCATAGCCGCCCTTGGAAAATATCGCATCCGGCATGAACCAGTACAGATGCCACAGGGATTGAAGCGCGCCGATCGGCAGTTTGATAAGGTCGAACACAACAAGCGGGCTGGCATAGCGACGAAATTTGCCGGCCATGATGCGTTTGAACGGAATGCCGCCCTCTCGCGCGGCTCGCTCGGCAAGACCACCCTCGCCAAGCATGAGTAGTTCGACATTTGTGCCGGCCTGCCGCGCCCGCGCTTGTAACGCTTGAGCAACCGCGACAAGCGGATAGGCGTGCCCTCCCGATCCGCCGCC
>CAYQNM010000041.1:0-4284 GCA_964419015.1 uncultured Candidatus Saccharibacteria bacterium
GAACTCCGGCAAACGGGGAAAGTTTATTAGCTTTGTTGCAAGGAGTATCTCTTGAGTGCATGAAACGAATCTGAAGTAATCAAAAACTCCCCTTTCGGGGAGAGTTTTTGTGAGATGCTTATGCGGATGGCGCTGGTTCTGCCGCCGGTGCGGCTGGTGCCGCCAGCGCCGGAGCGGCGCCTTTTTCCTTTACCTTGGGCCTCCAGGACTGCATCTTGGGGCGATCCCAGATTTTGTAGTTGACCATCAGGTTGTTCACCGTCGGCGAGATCTGCGAGCCCTTGGACATCCAGTATTCGATGCGGTCCTTCTCGACGACAAATTTCTTTTCATGGGGATTGTAGGAACCTAAAAGCTCGAGGACCTCACCCTTGGTTTTCTTGGTGTGTTCGCCGATGACAACGCGGAAATAGGCCTGTCCGCGCTTGCCAACCCGTTGTAACCTGACTTTCAACATAGCCCGGATATCCTATCAAATCCCCCCGTTTTTTGCAAGGTTTTGAGCGACAACGATGTCTTCCTGGATCTTCCCTGCATTCCCCCACTCCAGCAATCCAAAGTAGGACTGGACGGTCTTTTCCTTGCCTATCATTTCTTCAATGCGTTTGAACATCCTGCGTTTTGTAACCGTGCGGATGACCCGGTGATCCGGAAAATGCACCCAACCCAGGAAATCGATGCCGGATGACAGAGTTGCGATGAATACCTTGTCAGGATGCAGAGAGAGATGGAGGCGCTCCGCCAGAAAAACATCAATTCTCGGTAGCAATTCTTCAAGCCATGCCTTGTCATGGGAGAGAAATACGAAGTCATCGGCATAACGGATATAGTACCGTGCCTTCAGTTTGTGCTTCACGAACTGGTCGAATTCGTTCATAGAGACGTTCACGAGAAGCTGGGATGTGAGGTTGCCCAGGGGCAGGCCGATGCCGGGAGCAGTGGAGTGGAAGCTGGAAATGACCCGGTCGAGAAGCCAGAGGATGTCAGGGTCAGGAATATACTCTGCGAGGATGCCTTTGAGGACATGCTGGTCAATGGAAGCGAAGAACTTGCGAATATCGCATTTCAACACCCAGCAGGTGCGGGTGTGGTTGCGAGAAACACGGTAGGCACATGACTGGAATCTGGCCATCGCCTTGTGCGTTCCCTTCCCCAAGCGGCATGAATACGAATCGGCGATGAATGTTCTATCAAAGAAAGGATACAGGACGCGGTAGATGGCATGGTGGAGCAGACGATCTCGCACCGTCGCCTTGTGGATATTCCGCGGCTTGGGATCAGAGATGTTGAAGGCATGGTAGGGGGAATGGTGATATGATTTTGATGCCAGCTCACCATGCAATCGAATAATATTTCCCATCAAGTCCGCTTGAAATACCTGCACATCTTTGCGCTGTTTCTTGCCGACCAGGAATTCCTTCCATGCTTCAAGGAGATTATCCAGAGAGATGATATACTGGTAGGCATGAGCGAACCGGATTCTCATGCTTCCCATAGTAGCCCCCCCCCCTGCGCTTTTACCAGTCCTCGCCAAGGCAAAAACTGCCTATCTCCTGTGGCATGAGTACCATCAAACCCTACCCAAGACCCACCGCTACTCGGTCGGCCAGCGGGTTGATGTGCTCTTCATAGAAGCCATTGAAGCGCTTGCCGCGGCGGGATTCCTCCCTCGCCAGGAGAAACTCCCCTACGTTCGCCTGGCAATCCGCAAGACGGATACGCTGAAAATCCTCCTCATGATCCTCTGGGAAACGAAATCATTGGACAACAAGAAGTACATCGCACTGTCGGTAAAAATAGACGAGGTCGGCCGGATGCTTGGCGGATGGAACGGCCAGCTCACGAAATCCGTTCAACACGTTCGGGATAGACAAAACTCCCCCGCCGAAGCGAGGGAGAAATGAAGAGAGTTGCGGACGCCCGCGAACCACCAGTTGTCGTTCCAGTCGTTGTCGTTGTTGCGGTTGACGTTCACGTTGCGCTTGCCGTTCCACCTATTGAACGTGGCGAATCGTACGCAATGCCTTCCTCGTCACTATCCGTTGAGTGCTCTCCGGACTGTATCGTATTCGCGATCATAATCGCTTAGCGTTGCGTACCAAGTATCTTCGTTTTTGAAGTTTCTGCATGCACCACTCTACCCCCGACCTTGGCCAAAGATATTCCCAATGCATGGATACTGATTTCGGTGGCAGGAAACCGTGGTCGCCTGTATATTCACCTACTCTCATCATCAATCATACCACGACAAAAGAAAACGGCGCAGGTTATTAAGCCTGCGCCGTCAAAGAGCAAAAGATCAAGGGTCAACAGGACCAGAGATCCAAGCTCGAAGAACCTACTTGCGGACGCCCGCGAACCACCAGCTGTCGCTCCAGTCGCGGCCGTAGTCGCGGAAGACGCCCACGTTGCGCTCGCCGTACCACCTACTGAACGTGGCGAAGCACCAGTTACCGTCGGCATCTTTCCAGTGGGTACCGTTCGGATGCTCGTCGGCGAAGGTGGCGTCGGCCTCGTTGACTGCGGCCAAAGTGTAAGGATCGACAGGATTGAGGCCGCGCTGATCGAACGCCTTCTCCAGATTGTCGTCACTGATATAGTGACCGACCTTGAAGAACACGACCTCGACCTCGACCCCTTCGCCACGGGGCATCGCATTCACCACCTTCTTGTCGATGTACTGCGTACGACCGGTGGCATCCAAGGCTGCCTGGGGACTCCGGGTGTGATCCACGGTGACGGTGCGGCTGAACAGGTTGGCGAATCGCTCGCCGTAGATACGGATAACAGCGTACAGCTCCATGCCCAGGTTCTCCACGCCGATCACCTGCTGAGCGGTCTGTGCGGTCAGGTCTAACCGGTGCTTGGTGAGCGCGGCTCGGAACTTCGCGACCAGGTTGTCTACCTGACCACTGGTCATCGGCTTCTGCGATGCGGTCATGGTCTTTGCCATGGCGTCATCTCCTGTTTTGTTTTGGTTACCGCAAGTATTGGCACAATGCCAGGACTCACGGCATCCGATGTAAGGTGCTAACTGGTGTTAATTATACGCTTTTTATGAGAAAAGTCAAGGTCAGCAAGACCACCTCATAGGCGGTCTTTAATGGTTTTGCGCAATAGTTCTATCGCCAGCCCTTTTTCTCAAGGGCATCTTCGGCGGCGACTTGCTGGGCTTCCTGTTTGGACGGGCCTTCGCCGGTACCGGCCTGCTCGCCGCCGAGGAAGACGCCTACTTTGAAATTGCGGGCGTGGTCGGGTCCCCATTCATCGAGCACTTTATAGGTCGGCGTCACGCCCATGCGCTCCTGCGCTTCTTCCTGGAGGAGCGACTTGGCATCGCGGTACAGACGCCCCTCGATGATGTCGGGGAGCTTCGTCAAGATGAATCGCTCGATGAAGGCCTTGGCGGAGTCGTATCCCCCGTCCAAGTACACCGCACCGATAAGCGCCTCGATGGCGTTGGCGAGGATGTACTGGCGCGCGCGGCCGGTATCTTTGGCCTCTCCGCGCGACAGCAGGAGAAAATCATTGAGCCCGAACTCCGCCGTGATTTTGGACAGCATGACGGCGTTGACCAGCGCGGCGCGCCAGTTGGTCATCTCGCCTTCAGGATTGGGGAAGGCGCGGTAGAGATGGTCGGTAACGGCCAGTTCCAGCACTGCGTCGCCCAGGAACTCCAGGCGCTCATTGTGCTCGACCTGCCACGAGGGATTTTCGTTCAGATACGAGCGGTGCGTCAGCGCCTGTTTCAGCAGTTCCTGGTCTTTGAACGCATAGCCGATATTGGATTCGAGTTGTGAGAAATCATGCTGTGTCATTGGCCGGTTCTTCCTGCTTTTTCTTGGGCGCGTCATTCTTGCCGGGTTCGCCGATTTCGCGGTACACCGTGCCCAGGACGCCATTGACGAACTTGCCCGACGATTCCCCGCCGAACGACTTTGCCAGTTCGATCGCCTCGTTGATGGCGACTTTGGGGGGCACCTCGTCGCGCTTGCCGAACAGGAGCTCGCAGAGTCCGAGGCGCAGGACGTTGCGGTCGACGATGGCGATCTGGTCCAGCGGCCACTGGGGAGCGGCCTTTTCGATGATGGCGTCCAGTTGGGCGATATGTTCAATCACGCCTGCGACGAGCTGGCGGATGAAGTCGGTATCCTCCAGGCCGGAGGCGAACTCGGCGATATTGCGCTCCATGATCTCTTCGAGGTGTTCGGGATGGCGCCCCCGAAAATCCCATTCATAGAGGGATTGCATGGCGACGGAACGAGATAAGTGACGGCTAGCCAT
>CAYQNM010000042.1:0-4114 GCA_964419015.1 uncultured Candidatus Saccharibacteria bacterium
AACTGGGTTTCCTATCTCGCCCAGCACGTCGGGGTTCCCGACCGGGAGACGTTTTTTGTGGGACACAGTGTGGGATGCCAGACGATTATGCGCTATGTGGAAACCTTGCCAACGGAGATCGTGCTCGGTGGGGCCGTATTCGTGGCAGGGTGGTTTGCACTGTCCCCCGAGGCGTATGAAACTCCCGAAGAAATAGACGTGGCCCGGCCCTGGCTGGATACCGCCATTGCGTATGACAGCGTGAGGAAACACCTCCGGAATATTATTGCGATTTTTTCCCAAGACGATCCGTTTGTTCCCTTGGAGAACGCGAAATATTACCAAGAACGTCTTGGCGCGAAGACCATTATCCAACAGGGGATGGGCCACTACGATCACGCTACCACCAAGATCACCGAACTACCAGCGGCCCTCGATGCGATTTTAGAAATTTCCGATGCGAACTAGGGCTATTATCATCAAGAAACAGCATACGGGGGAGTATGATCAATTGGTAACGTGCTATACCGAAGAATTCGGCAAGTTGACGGCGATCGCCAAGAGCGTGCTCAAGCCGCACTCCAAGCAGGCGATGCAGTTGAATCCACTGAACTTGGTTGATTTCGAGCTCGTCGAGGGCCACGCCGCCCCCATCATTACCGCGGCGCAGACCGAGCGGGCGTATCCGTCGCTCCGGTCGTCGCTTGTATATATGGCCGTGGCGAATTTTTTTCTCGAAGCGGCGGACAAGATCATCTATGACCGTGATCGAGATGCCGTTTTGTGGGATTTTTTAACCGGACTATTGAATGATCTTGATTGCCAGGGCAGTCGCACGCTGGCGCTTTCCCTGTTTCGCAGGAAGCAGGAGGAACTCCTGGGGATTCTCGGATATGCCGGGCGGGCATCGGATATTCCGGCTGCCGCCTCTCATTCCCCGCTCGATGCGCTGTTTGAACAGATTGCACAAGTCAGGTTCCACTCTTTGCCGCTTCTGTACGACCTGGCGGCTGTGGTAGAATAAGAACTGCGCGCAACCTCTCGATCTCCATGGATATCCAACCCCCACCTTCGCCGATCAGCCCCATGCTTCAGACGCTTTCCTCGCCTCGCTCGAATCGCGTGCTCAAGTGGCTCGTCTTGGCCGCGCTTATATTGTTTATCGGCACGATCGCTTCATTTTGGTTCGGCGGTACATCGTTCAGCGAAAAAGATGTCGTTCTGCTGGTTGAGGGTCCGACCCAGGCGTTTTCGGGGGACGAAATCACGTATCGCGTCCACTATCGCAACAACACCAAGGTGACGCTCAAGGATTTGGATTTCCGCTTTTTCTATCCTGAAGATTCGATCGTCATTACTGGGGACGGCTACACGCATGACACAAGCGTGGGATTCACGCTCGAGAAGCTTTCGCCGGGGCAGGAAGGAGTACAGGAGTTCCGGGTCTTTTTGATCGGCGACAAGGGAACGATCAGGGAAGCAAGGACCAACCTTGTCTTTCACGCCGGCACACTCCGTTCGTCGTTTGAAAAATCCGCCTCGGTGGCAACGACCATCGTCGGTTTGCCGGTGCCGATGACCTTAAGCGCGCCGCCGACCGCGGTGTCCGGCCAGGAGATTCAGTACATCTTGGATTATCGCAACGAGTCCGGGGCCGATATCTCCGACGTGCAATTCGAGTTTACCTATCCAGACGGATTTACCGTTCGCCAGGCGTCACCGGCGCCGAGCAGTCCGCCGGCGCTCTGGAACATTCCCCTGGTGCGCCAGGGAGCCGGTTCGCGCATCGTCATTCGAGGTGTTCTGGCCGGAAGCGAAGGAGAAAACAAAAACGTATCCGTGGCGCTCCGGCGCAAGCTCAACGGCCAGTATGTCGATTACGAAGAGGCCGCGTCCTCGACCGCGATTTCTAGCCCACTCTTGAATGTCGCCATCACGGTCAACGGAACCCGCGATTATGCCGCATCGGTGGGGGATCTGCTTGATTACAAAATTCAATACAAAAACAGCTCGAATTTTGACCTGACGGGACTGTCACTCGTCGTCAAGCTCGACGGTGACATGTATGACTTTGGCACCCTGGATACCCGCGGCGGATTTTTCGATGCTTCGTCACGCACGATCTTGTGGAACGCGGGCAGTATTCCTGATTTTGCCGATCTTTTGTCCGGCCGCGGCGGGAGTACTGGCTTTCGACTGCGGCTCAAGCCGTCGTTTTCGGGCGCGCTTGGATCAAAGACCTTTTTTGTCAGGGCGACCGCCACCGTGAGTACGCCGAATGTGCCGACGGGTCTGGACGGGGACCAAGTTTCCACCCAGGATGTGCTGACGACGAAAATCAGCATCCAACCGACACTCAACCCTCTTTTGTATTATGATGATCCGGCATTTGGAGCATCCGGCCCGATGCCCCCGGAGGTCGGCAAGGAGACGCTCTTTACGGTCCACTGGCAGGTTGCCAATCCGGGAAATGATGTCGCCAATGCGCAGGTAAAAGCCATCCTGCCGCCCGGTGTGACCTGGAAGAACGTGGTCTCATCCGCCGTCGGCCAGCCCCAGCCGGTGTTTGACCGCAATGCTTCGACGGTGATCTGGAATATCGGGACACTTTCGGCGGGCACCGGGGTCGGTGCATCAAAGTACGAAGTTAGTTTCCAGGTTGGTGCGACCGCGTCGCTTCTCCAGCGCAATACGGCCATGCTTATCATAAAGCCCGCGACATTCTCCGGGACCGATACGTTCACGAAACAGGCGATCCTTGTGACGACGGGGGAGTTGACCTCGAATGATACCCAGGATCGGCAGGGTGCCGGTACGGTACAGTAGTTGATAACTTCCCGCCGCGCCTGCCGGGTTTGACCCAATCTCGACGAAATCACGAAAGTTTATTAGGATGTCGCATAATGGCTAATCTCGAATCACTCGACACCATCGTCTCTCTCTGCAAGCGCCGCGGTTTTATTTTCCCCGGATCAGAAATCTACGGCGGATTGGCCAGTACCTACGACTATGGCCCCCTGGGCGTCGAGCTCAAGAACAACATCAAGCAAGCTTGGTGGAAGTATTTTGTCCAGTCGCGCGAGGATATGACAGGCTTGGATGGCGGCATTCTTTTAAGCCCTAAGATTTGGGAGGCGAGCGGTCATGTCGAAAATTTCAAAGATCCGTTGGTTGAGTGCAAGAAGTGTCACCACCGCTTCCGTCCGGATAAGCTCAAAGATCCTTCCCAGTGTCCTGATTGCGGAGGAGAGTTTACCCCTGCCAAGATGTTCAGCGGCATGTTTCAGACCACCATTGGTCCCATTGAATCGGAAGGCATGACCGCATACCTGCGCCCTGAAACAGCTGGGGCCATTTTTGCCAATTTCAAGAACGTTCTCGATTCGACTAATAAGAAGTTGCCTTTTGGAATCGGTCAGATCGGTAAAGCTTTCAGGAATGAGATTACCACCGGTAATTTTATTTTCAGGACGCTTGAGTTTGAACAAGGGGAAATTGAATACTTCATTGCCCCCGATGCTGATTGGAACTCGATGTTTGAGGATTGGGTCGAGTACATCTACGGTTTTGCACAGATGATTGGTCTTCCGCGAGAAAAGTTCTTCAATCACGAAATTCCCGATGACGAACGTGCGTTCTATTCCAAACGGACGATCGATATCGAATTTGAATTTCCTTTCGGTCGGGATGAGCTCTGGGCGATCGCCTATCGAACCGATTATGACTTGTCCCGCCACCAGAACGCTTCGGGCAAGAGCCTCGAGTATTTTGACGACGCGACTCAAAAGCGTTTTATTCCCCATGTCATCGAACCAACATTCGGTATTGACCGAACCTTGCTTGCGGTACTTTCCCATGCCTACCACCAGGAAGAGGATCGTGTCGTGCTCAAGCTGGCGCCCAAGCTCGCCCCCTACAAGGCCGCGGTGTTTCCGCTGCTCAAGAACAAGCCGGAACTCGTGGCCAAGGCCCGCGCAATCTACGACGCTCTGCGCAAGGAATTCCCCGTCGCTTGGGACGATCGCGGCAACATCGGCAAGCGCTACTATGCGCAGGACGAAATCGGCACGCCGTACTGCATCACGGTGGACTTTGATACGCTCGAAAACGATACCGTTACCATCCGCGACCGTGA
>CAYQNM010000043.1:0-4094 GCA_964419015.1 uncultured Candidatus Saccharibacteria bacterium
GTGATCGCGCTTTTTGGCTTCCTCAAGCATAGCAACGTACCGGTCGAGTTCTTCCTTGCTCGCAAAGGCCAGGCCGTAGATGCGGGTGAGCATCGCGTTTTTTTCATCGCCGCGCCAGTAGGCGCCGGCCACGTGGGTGAGTTTGAATCCCTTGGGGTCGATGTCCTTGGCGCTGTCGACATGGCCGCCACGACACAAGTCGTCATAGTTCCCTGATGTATAGATCGTGATTTTCTCACCCTTGGCTACAATCTCGTCAATGAGCTCGAGTTTGTACGGATTTCCGGCAAAGATTTCGCGGGCCTCGTCGGCCGGTACTTCGCGGTGGGAAAACTCCTTCCAGGTTTTCAAAATCTCCCGCATCTTTTTTTCGATCTTCGGGAGGTCGGCGTCGCTGATCGGCCCGTCCAGCTCGAAATCATAGTAAAAGCCGTTGTCGATGGCCGGGCCGATGGCGCGCTTAGCGCTCGGCTGCAACTCCAGCACGGCGGCGGCCAAGAGGTGGGCAAATGAATGTCGCAGGTGCTCTAATTGCATGATGTTTATCCTACCAAAAAACGATCAAAAGACAAAGCATCCTATCAATATGTCAATGATGCCCATTGACAGAAGGGTTCGGGAGCTTAGGCGAGGGAGGCTATGGGTTTGATGGCATCGGCCATGAACGAGAGCGTTCCGTTGCGTTCGCTGGTCTTGCCCCGTACGATGACGATCCGGTTTTCCTGCCATTCATTTGGCGCGCGCTCGAACACATTGGGAAAAACCACGACTTCGATTTTTGCATTGGCGTCCTCCATTTCGGAAAACACCATGGGTTTGCCGGTCTTGGTGGTGATCCGTTGTGCGCGGGTGATGATACCTCCGATAGTAAACGTCCGGCTTCCTTGCGCCGCGATATCTTTGATCGGCACGACGCGCTCCGCGGCGAACGACGGCAGGTATTCATCCAGCGGATGTTCGGAGACATACAGTCCCAGCAGATCTTTTTCCCAAATGAGTTTGGTGCGTTTTGGTGCCGGTTCGGCGCTGGCCAGCCGCAAGGGAGGCAAGAGTGCCTTGTCCGCACCGCCGAAGATGCTTGTCTGACCGCTCGACCGTTGTTTCTGCTGCTCGCGAGCGTGGTTCAGGAGTGTATCGAGGTTGACCAAGAGTGCATTACGCTCGCAGAATGCATCCAACGCGCCGCACATGATCAGCGATTCGAGCGACTTTTTGTTCAAATCCTTGTGAGTAACCCGGGTGACGAAATCTTCAATCGATTGAAACGGGCCGTTGGCGGCGCGCTCTGCGATAATCGCCTCGACGATGTGTTCGCCGACGTTCTTGACTGTGTGGAGGCCGAAGCGGATTTCATCGTTCTTTTGCGGCGCCTTAATGACCGTAAATCCTTTGAATGACAGGTTGATGTCTGGCGGCAGAACGGGAATGCCCATGTGTTTGCATTCGGCGATGATCTCGCCGATGGTCTCGGTGTCGCCGGATTCTGCCGACAACACGGCGCACATATACTCGGCGGGGAAATTCGCCTTCATGTATGCTGTCTGGTACGCGACCCGGCCGTAGCTGGCGGAATGGGCCTTGTTGAATCCATATGCCGCGAACGGCTCGATCCATGCCCAGATTTCTTCGGCTTTTTGCCGGTTCCACTTCGAATGTTCCATGCATCCCATGATGAACTTTTCTTTTTGCAGTGCCATTTCCGCGGGGATTTTCTTTCCGACGGCTTTGCGGAATTTGTCGACCTCGCCCCAGGTATATCCCGCCAGATCGTGGGCCATAATTAGGAGATCATCCTGGTAGACCAGAATCCCGTACGTCTGTCGCAGGATGGTTTCGAGCGCCGGATCAAGATATGAAATCAGGGCAGGATTATGCTTGCGCCTAATGTATTCCGGAATGAACTGGATCGGACCGGGACGGTATAGCGCGACCATGGCGTTGATGTCATGGATGGTCGACGGCTTGAGATCTATGAGGTGCTTGGTCATGCCGTCGCCGTTGAGCTGGAACAATCCTTCGGTCTTGCCTTTAGCAAGCATGGCGAATGTTTTTTTGTCGTCGAGCGGTATTTGTTCGATATCCAGAGTGATCCCGCGATGTTCCGTCACCAGTTGTACCGCTTGTTCAAGGATCGAGAGGTTGCGGATTCCCAGGAAATCAAGCTTGGTAAGGCCTACTCCCTCCTCCCCGACGGTATACATGTCATATTGAGTGATCAGCTTGTCGCCTTCCTTTGGATCATATTGGATGGGCACATATTCCACCAAGGGACGCGGAGCGATGACGACACCAGCCGCATGCACCGAAACATGGCGAGCCGTGCCTTCCAGCTTGCGGGCAATGTCGAGGATTTCGCGCGCCTCGGCTTCGGTATCGTAGCATTGCTTCAGCTCAGGCGTGAGTTCCAGTGCGTGATCAATGGTCATGGGGAACCCTTGTGAACCTAGCGGGATCATTTTGGCGATGCGGTCGCCGAGTTCATAGGGCTTAGCCAGCGCGCGCGCAACATCGCGCACGGCACCGCGGGCCATCATGGTGCCGAAGGTGCCAATCTGGGCGACCTTGTCGTCGCCGTACTTTTGCCGGGCATAGTCGATCACTTCCTGGCGCCGGTTGTCGGCGAAATCCATGTCGACGTCGGGGGCCGACGGGCGATCGGGATTCAGGAACCGTTCGAAGGGAATGTTATATTCCAGCGGATTCAGTTTGGTGATTCCCAAAAGGTAGGTCGTCATCGATCCTGCGACCGAGCCGCGGATGTTCGTATAGATATTGTGTTCGGCGGCAAAACGGATAAGGTCTTCCACAACAAGAAAGTACGCGGCATATCCTTTGAACTTGATGATTCCGAGCTCATATTCCAGGCGGTCGACGACATCCTGCTGACCGGTGAGTCCGCGCCGTTCAATGCCCTGATATGCCAGGTCCTTGAGGTGCTCGTCGGCGGTCTTGCCCTCGGGAAGCGGAAAGTCCGGGAAAATAAATTTGCCCAAAGTGAGCTCGACGTCGCATCGCTTCGCGATTTTTTCGGTGTTCTCGACGGCATCCGGGATGTCTTTGAACGTCTCCAGCGCTTCTTCGGTTGAGATGAAATGATAGTGCCCATCGCCGGCGAAAATACCGGTGTCGGTAACATCGGTGTTGGTGGAGATGGCGACGAGCGTTTTGTGGGCTCGAGCGTCATCCGCATGGAGGTAGTGCGAGTCCTGGGTCGCGACCAGCGGAATGCCGAGTTTTCGGGCGAGGGCGACCGACGCGGTGCGCCATTCCCAAAACCCCTCCACATCCGGGTGGTGCATGACCTCGACGTAGTAGTTGTCTTTTCCAAAGATGTTCTGGTATTCGAGGGCAACCGCCTCGGCCTTTGCCATATCTCCGGATCGAATTGCGCGGGCCAGTTCTCCGGCCGGGCACCCGGACAGGGCGATAATGCCTTCGTGGTGTTGGCGCAGGAGATCCTTGTCCATGCGCGGCTTGTAGTAGTAGCCTTCTAGGTGGGCCGCAGTCGTGAGCTTGATAAGATTTTGGTAGCCGATGTTGTCTTTGGCTAGCAGGGTGAGGTGGTAGCGCTTATTGTCCACGCCCGACTCCTTGTCGAATCTTGTACGATTGGCGACATACGCCTCGACGCCGATGATGGGCTTGATGCCAGCTTTCTTGCATGCGGCGTAGAACTCGATCGCGCCGTACATCGCGCCGTGGTCGGTCAGTCCGACCGCTGGCATGTCGTGCTCCTTGGCCAGCTTGACCATGTCGTCGATTTTGGAGAGTCCGTCAAGGAGTGAGTAGTGACTATGGGTATGGAGATGCACGAAACGCATGGAGCCATTCTATCCATATCGCTACTCCTTGTACAATGTGGACAAGCGTCAAAAACTTGCAAAAAGAGCGGGTTTGATGTAGGATACAAGGACTATGGCAGTACCACGACACCATCTCGCAAAAGGAAGACAAGGCCGCCGCCGCTCCCATCTTGCTCTGAAGCCGAAAGTCCTGGCCGCATGTTCGCATTGCAAAAAGGCGATCACGCCCCACGTCGTCTGCAAATTCTGCGGCTGGTACAAGGGCCGCGAAGTGGTGAACGTCCTCGCCAA
>CAYQNM010000044.1:0-3911 GCA_964419015.1 uncultured Candidatus Saccharibacteria bacterium
TCCATGAGACATGGGAACCTGATGTAAATTGCTCCATGCTCCCGCGCTCGTGCGCTGGTAGAAATATCCCGCATTTCCATAGGCATAGGTACTTGTCACCGTCGTTGGAGTGTCTGCCCATTTCAAAAGGTCTATTACGACGGAGCCTGATTCCTTGGCGGTGGCAGGAAGAAGAGAGACGGCTCGCGGGTCAGTCCGCATATCCACAGATCGAGAAAAAGCTACCTGATCTGGAATGATTTGGTCTGTAAGCGCAGATTGTTTGTTGTAATCCGCGATTCCTTGAAATCGTGTTTGTTGAAAGACAGCTTTAGCCATATTATGCGCTGATCGAAGTTGCCCATACCTGATATTGCAATGGATCTATACGAGGGCGTCGATCAATCAGTTTGCTATTATTTCTATCTCCATAGAGACTCATGAGACCGATAAGTCCCGCTTTTACATTACTATCTCCTTCGTCTCGGCTTTCATTAACAGGGTCTCCTGTCCAAAACCTGTTGTTCCACGTTTTCATAGACTCATAGTCTTTGCGCATTCCCCCATAAAAATCAGCCGTGGCCCCATCACAAAGGATAATGTGGCCTTCATCGGGAATCTCAGGTACTTGTCCAATACGATAGGTTACGGCAGTCGAGGTAGGCTGTTGATATGTCGCATCTAAAACAAGAGAACCCGCATTATTTATCGAAGCAATGCGATACCAATATCCCTGTCCCCAGGCGGATGTATCGGTAATTTGTATCCATCTCCCCTGCATCGAAGGAGTCCACACCGTGCTTTGTCCTAGAACGGTAACAGTCTGACTCGTAAATGTTGCGGTGCCAACTGTGTAGTCTGGGACGCTTAAATCTCTATCTCGCAGATGATAGTTGAACGTAATGGTATATACCCCCTGTGGGATGGGCCAAATCCCGAAATCGTCTCTGCGCGGAAATATAAACTGAGGAATGGCAGTGGGTTGAATTTGAATCGCGTTATACTCGTCCCATTTTTGTTGGGAATTTATGACCTTGAGAACATAGCGAATAGAGCCGATAGTTACCACGACGTCCTCTATATTCACCACTCCCGTTGGATAATGATAGAACTGTTGATTCACCACCGTATTTGCCACCAGGGAAACCTGTGTTTGGTAATCCTGCATTTGCGCGAACACCATCTGATAGCGATTGTTTAGGTTTTGTTTGAAATCGGCAAGGATGTCGGTATTTGTTGATCCCGTAAAATTTATATTTCTCAAAAATTGCGCTTGGAGATCGGAATACGTCATTTTCATAGGTACAAAAAAAGCCGCCACAGAGGACGGCTATATGCCAATATATTTTTAGTATACCCCATTCTTTACGGCCCTGCGAGCCAGCTTGCCGTCGTAATGTCGTCGGGTGGTGTCCATGTACTCCCATTATCTGCGGTTGTGTGCGTTGCCATATCTGTTGGTGTGGTCGAGTCAATAACCGTTATTTCCAGTATCTCTTCGATGCCAGCGTCGATGGTGTCCACGGGGGTAGTAGTGTCTACCACCAAGATGGAAAGGATAGGAATCAAAAGAGCCACGGTGTCGGTGGGCGTAGTGCTATCCACGACACTAATAAAGTCCGTGGGAATATTGACGATGACAGAATCACTTGGAGCGGTACTGTCGGTGACATTTATAGTAAGTTGGGGGAGAAAAACTATTGCCGAATCCGTGGGGGTAGTCGAATCTTCTACCGAGATGAAATTCTGAGGGATAAGAACCGTCGCGATATCCGTAGGCGTGGTGGAATCCTCTACCGAGATGTAGTTGATGGGAATGAGGACAGTTGCGCTATCCGTTGGGGTTGTAGAGTCCTCTACCGAAACATAGTTGGCAAGCGATAGGTCGACTGCATCTGTGGGAACTGTAGAATCAACAACAGAAACGAAGTTCTGAGGAATAAGCTCTGTTGCGCTGTCAGTAACCACTGATCCATCTGCTACCAGAATACCAAAGGGAACAGCGATTTCAACGGCGATGGCCTCACTAATTGTTAATGCGGATGCCCACGTCCAGTCTACGCTGGTATCGTTTCCGTTTTTCCATTCTGCCTGGATAGAGGCAGTGTTGTTGTCATCCTCATTAAGTTCTAGGAACCCCGAACCTGGAACGGTATTGCTTGTTGTGTTTTTGTGTACCGAGCCATAGACGACGTTGCTAGCATTCGCAAACGCGGCTAGTGTCACCGTAATTCCTGTAGAAACAGAGGTGTTCGTTGCAGATACGCTTTGAACTACCGCAGCAGAACCATGTGTGCCACCCGCATCTACTTCCCCAAACTCTACAACCGACCAATGACATTCGTTTTGTGATTGCCCCGCGAAATCAATCGTAAGTGCGCCTGATCCTGGTGTGGGAGATAGATCCCGAAAAAGCGTAATTTGTTGTGATCCTGTGGCATCGAATCTATGTCCTACCTCCACCCATGTCATGCCTGCTCCCGTGACTGTGGGAATGTTGACCGTACCAACGGTAATTGCGCTTCCCACAGAGACAAGAACAAGAAAATTGGGATCAGGAGAGATAGATGCCGTGGTAAAAGAATTGGCGCTGGCCCCACTTCCTACTGTAAGAGAATTGGCGGGTATACCACTTTCGCTAACAGAAGAAGTATCGTCGGGAGCTGTGCTATCTGAGACAGAAATCAGGAGTCCAGAAGTCTGAATGAGAACCGAATCTGTAGGAGTGGTGGAGTCTGTAGCCAAGATGTTGTTGGCGCTAATGATGGTGGCGGAATCTGTAGGAGTTGTGGAGTCGCTGGCCGAAATAGTGGTGAGCGCGGCCCCGATTTCCACGCCAATTCCTATAGCAATGCTAGCCGTACTTGTGTACGTCATGTCTACGCTTGTGTCATTTGTTGCTTTCCACTCTGATAGACTGCTGGCGTTTGTCTGATTCAAGTTTGCTAAAGAAGTGAAGCCTGATCCCACTACCAACGTGTTTCCATTTTGGCTTAATCTAAAACAGCCAAATGTAGCATTTTCAGAACTGCTAAAGGCGCCCAGCGTCACCACTAAGGTTGTAGTTGTACCCGAAGACTCATTGGTAGCGGATTGGATAATTGCCCCCGATCCATTTGTTCCGCTCGTATCCGTGCCACTAAATTGATCTACAGACCAAGCAGCGCGGACTTGGCTTACCCCAAAATCAATAAGAATAGTTCCTGAACTTGGAGATGCCCCCATTGCCCTGAATAGAAGCACTTGTCTATCGGTGCTTCCCGAGGCTTGTTTTTTCGCTACAAGTACCCAGGTCAAACTATTACCCGTTATTGTTGGAGTTTCCCCTCCACCACCTGCGGACGTCACCGTGAGGAGAATCAAATTATTTGCGGCAGGCGTTACAGAAGCCGTCGTATAGGAAGACGACGACGAATCAGATGTATTAGAGGTAAGATTTGAGCCTGCTACTGCCATAAAAAAAGGTTCTCCTTTTAATGAAGAACCTCATGTATTTTAATTGTATCGCCAACATTTATACCCAAAACAGGTGGCCCCTGACCACCAATAGCTTTCACTGGAACTTCTAGAGGACATTGTCTATCGCTATCAAACCAAGAGCGAAGCTTCTTCTTGAGTTCAAGCGTGACAAATGCAACCGCCTCTTCATAGGCAGATTCGCCGAAGTTGTCGGTCACAAGAACACTATCACCCACGCGGATTTCAAGATGATCCATGAAGTGAGTGTATCACTTGGTCAATTTGGCGTACAGCGTCTCGGTTCGGAAAAAGGAACGCTCATCATTTTCTCGATGAATCGGTTGCATGAGTCCATATCCTTCCTCTGGCATTCTTGATCCTCTGGGAAACATAATCATCTCCAACTCTTTAAATCCCGCATGTTCGGCACAATATTGCAAATATTTAGGAGTAATGGCGCATTTATGATGTTC
>CAYQNM010000045.1:0-3844 GCA_964419015.1 uncultured Candidatus Saccharibacteria bacterium
CTGGTTCACTGCCATCCATCGCTTGTCATGCCAGAACTCTTGCCGATATCCGAAGCTCACACCAGCACAGTTAGGATTCTCGAGAGGATGCCTGATATCCTTGAGGATGAGCTTGAACCTATCTACATTGTCGCGAGGATCGAGCTTATCGTAGCTGTCTGCCCATCCTCGAATGTCATCATCGAGCTTGAAGACTGTATCGTATCCATGAGCCAGTGCGTACTCCTGTGCATGATAGAGAGAAAAGCTCAGCCCTCGATTATTCTCTGGAAGCTGGATGACATTCTTGTACAGTGCTGAGTATTCCTCATAGTCCTGAGGTTCCACGAACACTGCGTAGTCAACTCCTGAGGGGAAGAGCCAGCCACCAGTCATAAGACCAAGCTGTTGAGCGCGTCCCTTGGATGGCACGATGCAGAGAATTTTCATAGCGTTGCATTGCGTTTCTCGATCTTCGCTCTCCGGTTACGAACCTTAGCAATCTCTGTTGTGATATCACCACAGTTCCATAGTGCCTCTAAGGTGTAGTATACGATTGAATACCGATAGGAATTCTTCCCATAGAACTGAATTGGTGTAACACCATGGAGTATTGACTGCCCATCGAACATCACAAGAGTGTTGTCAGCACATTCGAGAGCTATATCATATTCGGGGAGTGAGAGATATCCACCAGTAACATTGTTCTTGAAGACGATCATGTTGCTGTAGACGCCCTTGAAGTTCCCTGAATCAAAGTGGTAGTTCAGCTGGTTATTTTTGTTGATAATCCCTGATGTAAAGGGCGTTCCCTGGATTCTCCACTCAGGAGCAATCTTAGCATCAGCAACAGCAGAGTGCTTGGTAAAGGCATCAGGGGGGTGCTCCTTGTAGATGGAGCTAATCTGCTTCCCGAACTCAACGATGGTCTGATGGTGCCTCGGATGGCGTGTCGCAAGGATAGTCGCTGAACAATAGGGTTTCCTGATCCCTGTTGCTGGATCGAACCCGAAGATACGCGATGTTGTTACCAGTCCATCAGAGCGTCGTGATGTTTCGTAGGGTATCTCCATGCAGGTCTGCACGATCTGTTCAGTAGGATGTTGGAACTTGAAGTAGAGAAGAATAGGACGACCTTCGCTATCCTCAACGATCGTATCGCCTCGGATAACCTCCTTGTAGTCAGAGGTCTGCGCAGGTCGCTTGATATATTCTCGGTAATCGAGTTGTTTCTTCTCAATTCTGATGTTTTGCATGTTCTAGATTGACAAGATGCGCAAACAGTTCGCTATTGGTCTCGAATCCCAGCTTCTTGGTCAGGAACTCGCACTTTTCGATGAGAACCGAGAACTCCTCCTGAGGATAGTGGAGAACAACCTGTCGGATCGTGTTGTTCAGATACGCAAGATATTTTTCATCGTTGATATGCTCCTGTTCCTTGACATCCTCCTTTTGGGTTGTGTCTACAAGATCTAACTTGAGCATCTCTTGGAATTCACTGTTAAGCTGGCTGGACTGCTCGAGCACCTTCTCCATATCGTAGTCAGTGCCAGCAATAAGATTATCTGCCAGGCGATAGGCGCGTTCCTCATCATCAGAAAGTACACGCTGTTCAGGCTGGCCAGCAACAGTGTTCCCCTGCTCATCAATGATCCAGGGTTCCTTGAGCGAGAGTTCATCCTTGTACTTGTCATAAGCCAGCCAGCGACCATGACCTACAATGATAATGCCATCCTTACCGATCTTGATGGGCTGTTGCCACCCGAAGCTCCGCAGGGAAAGAGCGATCTTGTAGATCTGTTCTGGACTATGTTTCTTGGCGTTCTTCTCGTACAGGGATGGAGTGATATTCATATTAGTATTATACTACATTACTGATGACTTGTGAAGTTGATAACCTCACTCGCATGAGGGCCTTTTATTTATAGATGCAAACTACAGTTTATGTACTATGTGTCCTTCTGCGATTAACCTGTTATGTTTCTTCCATCCTTCTATGATGTCTGGTAGGACTTTTTTCATAAAATATCGCCAAACAAACTCTTTCCACCCTTTTATGTAATAGACACCTGAGAGCTTTTCTTTAAGTTCTTCAGGGGTAAAGCTGTAGTTATCGCAAACTTTGCATCGTTGTTCTTGTTTCATAAGACGCTGTTAGTGAACTATTTTTTAATACTCCAATCATTGCCTTTAATTTCAATCGAGATCATGGGACGTTTCTTTTACTGTTTAGCCCGTTCCTCGGCCTCTCTTGCTCGGCGGAACTTCTCATGCCCAGGTATCCTGCTGGGGTGAAATCTTCCTTTTCCTATCCTTGTTGCTCCTCCTGATCGTGGCATAATGCTTTTTACTTCCCCTCTCCTTGGAGATGGGCGATGATATCTGATAGGGCTTTATTGTAGCCGAAAATGTGGTCTGACCAGTATTTCTCTTCTATTGTGGTTCCCTTACGCATCTCCTCTATCTTCTCTACAATCTCCTTGCGTTGCTGGACTAAAAGAACTTTGGCGGCATTCAGTATTTCGTTCTTCTTCATTTTGCCATATCCCGGAGCATAGCCCGCTTGCGAACACCAGTATTCGACTTCCTCGAAGACAATCTTTTCAAACCTTTCCCACTTCTCTAATGGTTGGTTGGTGGTCATATGATTAGGGGTTAAAACCTATCTTGTTTTCAATCCATTTTCTTGTTGTTGGATGGATATTCATCTTATTTCCGTTCTGCGCATACCATTTTCTTGTTTCAAAGAATCTATCATCTTTCGGTGAAAAATGACCTTGGGCTTTTCCTGCACCAATCCAGTCGCAAATCATTTCTACGTTGTACGGATACTCCATCTCCAATACTTTCACACCACCCTCGTCTTCAGGAAGTATCCACCACTGCCAGTGATGACGATTTCGTTTTTGGTGGAGTAGCCACGCAAAATCGAATGCTTTATCTCCTGTATCAGTTGGCTTGTAATACCCAGTTTCATTACGCCCTTTCTTGATACCTTGGCAATCGCAATCTCCATAGAAGTAGTTGGTATACGGCACTAATTCACTTAGAAGAAACTTGCTATTGTCGTGAAGTAGTCCACGCCATGGGATACCTTCTTTACAACACTCAATAAAGACGTACCACTTATGTCGGAAAAGATATGCTAAGTATTTTATATATTTTTTCATTCTTTCTTTGGTTTAAGCTCGTAAAAGTATCTCTCCACGTTGTTGCTTATCTCCGCCTTCAACTCGTACAGGGCCTCGTCAGTAGGAACTTCGACCTCTTGGCCCTTTTGCACAAAGAATGTTGCCTTGGACTCATTGATGATTTTCACAACATCATCCCGTATCCGTTCAACGACCCTTGTTTCTGCTTCTTGGATGAATGCTTCAATCCTCGCTGGAGTTTTCCTCACCACACCACACTGGCAATGCTGGTGATTACCAATTTCGTCGGGTTCCTTTACGCAGAACAGATGTTTTACGCCTCCACAGGGCGTTTTCACGTTAAAAAGGGGGTCGAGCTGGTCTTTGTGCTCCTCGTATGTTTCGCCGCACCAGATGCACTTTTCCTCTCCCTTGGGGACATGACGAACACAAACTCCATGCTCATTCCACATATTCCCATCGGGGCCGAGTTCACAGCATTGTTTTGTAGTAGGGGTCATGTTTCTAGATATCTGACTGCCGAACTTCACCACACTTCAAGCAAACCGCATAAGCAACCTTTTTGTAGAAAAAACTTGTTCCAGTAGTTTCTTGCCCTTGCGCAACCAAATCAACTTTCGCCAACTCAAATTGATGGCGACAATCCGATTCTTGCTTGCTATCTTTTCTAGTTAGGTTGTTCATTGGTTTACTTCCATATCTTTAACTTGTAC
>CAYQNM010000046.1:0-3707 GCA_964419015.1 uncultured Candidatus Saccharibacteria bacterium
AGATATTTAAATTGCGCATAATCAAATTCCGTCGAGTTTATTTCGTTTCCTACCCAATTTACGCACAGACCGTTAAAAGACGGACAACTCAATCGTACAAATCCCCTAGGTTTCAGAACTCGGCAAATTTCAGTTAGGAGAGGAATCGTGTCGCTAATTCCAAAATGTTCAATGACCTGATGAAGATCTGCCTCGTCCGCATAATTATCCTCAAACGGGAGGCGCATAATGTCTGCCTGAATATATTCGGCACCATCTTCCACAATTCCCTGAGGATGATTCTTAATATCCTCTCTTGTGTAAAACTTATCCACATTTACCCAGTCTTTGTGTACCCATAATCCGCATCCGAGATTCAGTTTGATCATAAAAACTCCTTCGGTACTTCCAGAGGGAATTGTTCCCCATCTTCTCGTATATGTTTTACAAAAATGCTCGTATCACACAGGAATGGATTCGGCTTCCCGTCATACTCGATCCAGCCAGCCTTTTTGAAAAAGTGCTCCTTGATAACCCTATCACACCAGGCAAGATCGGAAGTCCCACTAGCCCCGCGATTGCCGAACTGGGGGTCATACCAGACCTTGCTTGGTGCCTCAAAAACGCGCCGAACGCGCTGTCCCCACAGATCATACTCAGGACTCTCGTCCCACATCTTTTCAAGGATTGAGCAATGGATGAGAAGACATCCTGTTGGCACACCCCAACACCATACCTTTTGTCCCATTTTCCATCCCTTGTCATAGGAGAAGCCCCCACGTTTGTAAATCATTGGCTCAGGGGGAACAGACTTGGTGAAGTAGAGACCCGATACGACAGGATATTTCTCAGAGCGCATATAGTCATTTAACTTGATGAAGAGATCGGCTGGAATGACATCGTCTTGCTCGAGGAGGAGGAGCCATTCATAGTTTCCAGCGAGGGCGTCGCGAACAATAATGTTTTGCGCATCAGGTACCAGATATTCAAGGGGAGCAGAAGTAGGAAGAATAGGAGTAGCACTAGCCTGACTCCAGTTGGTAGGGATAATAGCACCGTAGCGAGCCATAACCCATTCAATGCGGACATTACCCGTAACAGGCGTGCCGATGAGGAGGCGCTCTTTCCATTTACCGTGATTCTTGTAGATTTTTTGGGTGTACTCATGTTTCCTCCATTTCTTTTTCAAGAGCTTGATGTTGTCGGAGAGAAATTCCATCGCCGTTGGTATTCCATCTCCGTGAATACCACCTGTTTTCCCCTGATAGTGCGTAATTTCAGCTCTTCCTGCTACTTTGACGAGCATTTTCTTCTTCCCCGCCTCCAAACAGAGGTCAACGTCCTCATATCCATTCTTGTACTTCTCATCAAAGCCTCCAAGCGCCTTGAAAGACGATGTTTTTACCAACATACAGGCGCCAGATACCGCCAATGCCTCTCTGGGAATCATGTGCTCAGGCAAAAGTCTGCTTAAAAAGAATCTGTCCCCTGGAACATCCTCATTGGCATCCCAAGTGATCGAAAGAGATTGAATAGTTCCGTTGGGATACATCAAACGGGCCCCCACGATATCGGCGTCGCTAGACTTTGCCTCTTTCATGAGCTCTTCTAACCAATCAGGCTGGGGAAGCGTGTCGGGATTAAGGAAGAGCGCATAGGGCGTTGTCACGTACTTTGAAATGAAGTTGCAAGATTGTGAGAAATAGAACGGAAGTTCATGTTTATACACCTCTATCCCCTGCTCTTTGCACCAATATGATGTGCCATCATCTCCCAAATCCAACACAAGAAATTTAAAGGGGATTTTCGTGTTCTTTTTCGCGACAGTTACACAGTCCTTGAAGAACTTAAATGTATTGAGGGTCACAATACAGACTGTTACCTCTTCAGGGGGGAGAGCATATTCCAAGGCCCATTCCTGGGAGAGACCTTCCGATAAACACTTGGAACATTCGTATTTAGTCCCATACCACCCGACGCTTTTTGTAGCCCTTATTTTATGGACAGGACAGGTTACTCTCATATTTTATGGTATGACGGATCGTCAGGTATCTTTACTAATTCTACTTCGAGGTTGCCACTCATATCCCAATGTTGCTGTTTAATTTTCCAGGGAAGAGGTCGATATACCTTGTACAGAAGGCCTCCGCTATGTCGCTCAAACGGATCAAAGTAGGCGAACGTCTTCTCATTGAAGCCCGCGACATGCGTAGGGTCTTGCCAATATGCAGGAGAGCCTGCGTAGGGGGTTGAAATGACGAGTTGTGCGTTAGGTTTGGCGATCCTCCACCATTCATTCATGATGTCAATAAAAAGCCAAGGCTTGAGATGTTCTACGAGGTGGGACACCAGGAGCACGCTGACGGAGGAAGCGGGGATGGGATAGGGGAGCTTTTCGGCGTTCCAGACGATATCCACTGAAGGACTAGGAACAATATCGAGCCCGAGAAAACCAGGAGCATGTATATCACCACAACCAATATCCAGAGAAACGCCTTTTTCATTGGTGGCTCCTTCTTCAAGTATCTTCTTGATATCATCGGTCATCCGCCGATTGTACCACTATGAGAAGGTAATCGAGTAGGTCAGCGACACACTCTGGTTCGTCTGAAGCGTACTTGTTGCATAGGTCTGTCCACACGCAATCGTACCTGCGGTCACGTTGCTTGAGGCAAAGAGACCCACGTTATCAATGGCGGCGGTTGCCGTGATGATTCCTGATGCCAATGAACCTGTGAACTGCGCAGATTTGGTGCCAGTAACCGTCGCAACCAAAGAGAAACGGTTGTTTGTAACCTGTGCAAGTTCGTTTGGAAGTGCCGTTGCGTTTGTAGCTGGCCCTGTTCCTGTACCGAGAGCTGCCCATCCAATACGACTTGACGCTGCATCTGCAACCATTGGGCCGATAATGAAATTGCTGTATCCTGCATTCGTGATGGTATTGAAAACCCAACCCGAATCACTCACGACAACATCTTTCCCCTTCTTTTGCTCATGAATATGGATGCGAAATAGTCCTTTTGCCCGTACAGCATCCTGAAGGTTTGTTGCTTTCATACGATCTCCTTATACAAAAAAACCGCTCCTGTGGGGAACGGCTATAAGTGCCTAGTTGTGCTTCATTCTATATCGTGTGAACGAGAGATGCAATGTCGTCAGGATGAAGTTGTTTTTTCACAATGTCTCGGTCAACGGGTGTAATGATTTTATGCCCCTGTGCGAACAAAAGCTTGTCAGTAAGATGCTTCTCTAAGATATCGGCAATAAAAAATGGGAGCGTTGTCACCTCTTTTGCCTTGAGCGTATAGGTGTCTGGCTTGTTTAGGTCGTCCAGAACCGTGTAGGTAAAATCCTCCTCCATCGGATTGAAAATCTCCGTGGGTTTATCATTTCTTTTTAGCGGTAGCTCTTGCATTGATCTCCAGTTCTTCTACGTGATGGATAAGACAGGCAAACATTTCTTGAAAATGGCGCTCATTGAGTCGGTGCATCTGATCAAGTTCTCGAAATCTCTTTCGATAATCCCTCTCGGGGACGGTGGTATCAATGATCTTTTCGATTTCCTCATGCAGTGTCATCTGTCACCTCCTTAGCTAAATCTCCTTTTTCTGGAACATAGCGACGGTTCAGTGACTTGAGCACCTGATCCTCAAGTGGGTCACTCGAGGCAGGAGCGAGAACATTCCCTGGCTCCTGATCCAACCCATACTCACTCTCAATTCCTAACC
>CAYQNM010000047.1:0-3645 GCA_964419015.1 uncultured Candidatus Saccharibacteria bacterium
CTCAAGGAGGCCGGATTTGCCGTCGATATCGCCACCAAGGGCGCCAAGCCCGTGTTGGGTCGCCTCAACTTCCCGCTTGAACTCATCGTTCGCTATTATGCCAAACTCATCGATGCGCTGACGCTCGATCCGACTGATTACGATTTGGTACTCATTCCCGGCGGATTCGAAGCTCCCGATCGCGTCAGGCAATTGCCCGAGGTCTTGGAATTCGTCAGGAAGATGCATGCCGGAGGCAAAGTTATTGCTTCGTTCTGTCATGGTCCTTGGGTGTTGATTTCTGCGGGAATTCTAAAGGGTAAAAAAGCGACCTGTTACGTCGGAATCATTGATGATCTCAAAAATGCCGGTGCGATTTATGTGGATGAGCCGGCCGTCGTCGATGGCACTATCATTACGGCGCGTCACCCTCGAGATGTCGGCGATCTTATGAAGGCGATTTTGGCCAAATTTCCGCTCTTATCATGATCAGGCATCTGAAACCTTCTCTGCTGGACCGGCAGTATCTGTCCCTGCGTTCGTGTGCGGCGACGCCGATCAATGCCGATTTTTCCAAACTCGTCGTAACCAAGCCGTGGGGTTACGAATATCTTTTTCTCCAGCATCCCGAATCGGAGGTGTGGCATTTGAGCATCGCGCACAATCAAAGCACGTCGATGCACTGCCACCCCAACAAAAAAACCGCCCTCATCATGCTTCAAGGCAGGGCACTCTTTTCTTCACTGCATGAGTCGACCGAACTTAAGCCGCTAGACGCCATTGTCATCCATCCGGGAACATTTCACTCAACGCAGGCCATCGTACCCGAGGGGATCGCGGTGCTTGAGCTCGAAACGCCTCCAATGAAACACGACCTGGTCCGTCTAGAGGATAAATATGGCCGGGCCATGAATGGATATGAAAATATCGACAAGATGACCCTGAACGGCGGTCATGTTCGGCTCTCAGCCCAGGGTGGGGAAGCAACCCTGAACGGCAACCGCCTGTGTGTTCTTAACATCCGGACCCCCGGCGATACCGCCGGATTTGGAGAAGGGAGTTCCATTGCGATCCTGCTGTCGGGTGCCATTCATTCGTCGTCGGGAAACATCATCCACGAGATCGGCGACGTGTTGGCCGGTTCAATCCCTGCCGATGCCGTCTGTACGGACGTTGCGGCGCTTTCGGTCGCCCGCGCCGCATGAAACCGGTTATTTTTGATTTCGACGGCGTGATCGCAGACTCGTTTCAGGCGCTTGTCCGTTTGAATGTGGACGCCATGGCGGATATCGGCGCCCCATTTTCACCAGACGACTACCGGAATCTGTTCGATGGCAATGTTCATGGCGGATTTCGCTCGCTGATTCCCGACGACGACCGCTATGGGCGGTTTTGCGCATTTAAAAAAAAGAACCGGCGCGCGTACTACGGTTTGGTGGAAATTTTCCCGGGGATGACAGAACTCCTAACTGGCCTTGCCGGGCGGACGCCGCTTGCTATCGTTTCGTCTACCGAGGCGATTTTTATCGAGGAGATCCTCGGCCGGTACGGCATTGCCGGATTGTTTCATCGCATCATTGGTGACGAGGCGCACTCAAAAGAAGACGGATTGCGTGTATTGAGCGAAGCGTTCGGGGGGCCGGGAATCATGGTGAGCGATACCGTGGGGGATATCGTCCTTGCCCGATCCTTGGGTTTTCAGACGATCGCGGTCGCCTGGGGCTTCCATTCTGCTAACCGGCTGACATCTGCACACCCGGATCGGATCGTAGCGACCTCCGCAGAACTCGCGCGACACTTGACTTAATAGATATAACTTGTATAGTAATCGGCACGGCGTTCGTTGACAAGGGGGAAGGTGTGAAACTTTCCGACTATGTGTTTCGCTTTCTCGCCGAGCACGGCGGGAAGTTCGTCTTTATGGTTGTGGGGGGCGGCAACGCTCATTTGGCGGATTCGTTGGCGCAAACCATTGGTCTTCGCTATGTCTGTTCCCAGCATGAGCAGGCCGCGGTCATGGCGGCCGAGGGTTACGCGCGGGTCAGCGGGAACATCGGCGTGGCGCTCGTGACACAGGGCCCGTCGGCAACCAATGCGGTGACGGGCGTTGCTGGGGCGTGGTGCGATTCGGTCCCGATGATGGTCATTTCGGGCCAAGTACCGTGTCGAATGACAACCGACGGGAGAGCTTTTCGGCAATTGGGAGTCCAGCAGATCGCTATTGTTCAGATCGTCGAGTCGATAACCAAGTATGCTGTCATGGTCACCGATCCGGCGACCATCCGCTTTCATCTTGAAAAAGCGCATGCTCTTGCAACGACGGGCCGCCCGGGACCGGTTTGGATCGATATTCCGACCGACATTCAGAACGCCCAGATCGATCCGGAGACTCTGGAACGATTCGATCCGTCGCTTCTGATTTCGGCGCCATCCTGGACGGATTCTCGTTATCAGCAGCAGGTCGAGAAAGCGGTTACGCTCCTTACGACGGCTTCCCGGCCGATCGTGATCGCCGGCCAAGGCATCCGTATTGCTGACGCTGTCGAATCGTTTCGTGATCTGGTGGCCAAGCTCAACATTCCGGTCATCACGACCTGGAACGGCATCGATCTTATCGATCATCGCAATCCGCTGTATGTGGGTTGCGCGGGGGTTATGGGCCAGCGCGGTGCGAATTACGCTGTTGCTAACGCCGATCTGGTGTTGGCGATCGGCTCTCGTCTGGATACCCGGCAAGTGGGCAACAGCCCGGGCCTCTATGCTCGCTCTGCAAAAAAGATCGTCGTCGATATTGATCCAAGCGAGCTTTGCAAAGGATTGATTCCGATCGACCTTGCCATCTGGCGTGACGCGCGCGGTTTTATTTTCGATCTGGCGAATGCTCTTTCCGGAGCGACGCTGCCGGATATCGAGCCATGGCAGAAACGCTGTGCGCAGTTCAAGCGCGCTTACCCTGTTGTTGTGCCCGAGTACCGCCAAGGGTCCGATGGTATCAATTCCTATGTGTTTGTGAATGCGTTGAGCGGAATGCTCAAAGATGGCGATACGGTCGTAACCGACATGGGGACGAGTTTTACCTGCACGATGCAGGCGTTCACCGTACGAGGGCGATCCCAGCGCTTGTTCACGAACTCCGGACTTGCCTCGATGGGCTTCGGCTTGCCCGCAACGATCGGCGCCTGTTTCGCCAGACCAGCAGGGACGGTCGTCGGCATCTATGGGGACGGGGGATTTCAAATGAACATCCAGGAACTCCAGACGGTCGTGCAGTGCCATCTGCCGGTGAAGATGTTCATTCTCAACAATAATGCATACCTGACGATCGAACATACCCAGGAGGATTTTTTCCAGGGCAGATATGTCGGGGTGAATCCGGCCAGCGGATACAGTGCGCCCCGGTTTACCGATGTCGCCAAGGCATACGGCATTCCTTCGCTGTCTGTTTCTCGTCTCGACGAGTTGGAACAGGCTATTGCGAGCACGCTTGGCCTGGAAGGTCCAGTCCTGTGCGAAGTCAAAATGCCGCCTGGCCAGGCCCTGGTTCCACTTTCCAAGCTTGATCCTTCCCGTAATTACGCCGGTGCTCCGCTGGAACGGATGTATCCGTTTCTTCCAGAAGACGAGCACCGAGCAAATATGATCATTGATCCGGTCTAGCCCCGCTTT
>CAYQNM010000048.1:0-3518 GCA_964419015.1 uncultured Candidatus Saccharibacteria bacterium
ATTATTCAACCGCAGGTGATTGCAACACTGGGGAGGTTCTCTATGCGCTATATCATGGAGAAATTCGGCTTGGGGGCACAACTGGAATCCATCAGCCGGATCCACGGACACGCCTATGTCGCCCAAGCTCCGTATGGCCCCGTGACGATTATTCCGCTGTATCATCCGGCCGTTGCGGTATACAACAGCGGAACCAAAGATACGTTGAAGCAGGATATTCAGGTGCTGAAAAGGTTTATCTAGGGTATGCAATCACTGTTGCATTTTTTCCAAGTCCATTTCCCTTCGGTACTTGAGCATCGATATGCGGTGCTGTTTGTTGCCAGTTCACTGGAAGGGTTCAACACGATGGTGTTGGCTGGATTCTTGGTATCCATCGGCGCGCTCGCGCTGGTGCCGGCCGCGCTGATTTGCTTCGCCGGGGAGTTCATCAACAGTTGTTTCTGGTATTCGATCGGCTATGGCATCGGCGCAAAGCCGATCGACTGGTTTGTCCGCAATGACCCGCGCAAGCGGCGGCTGGTCGAGCGCATTCGGCGGTATTTGGAACGGTACACCGGGAGAATCCTCCTGCTCATGAAGGTCACGTTTTCGCTGACCATCGTTACGCTGATCCTGACCGGTTCGATCAAGTATCGTTTTAAAAAGTTCGCACTGTATAACTTTATTGGTTCTATCGGCTGGATTATCGTCACCTTCACGATCGGGTATTTCTTCGGGCAAGGGTATAAACTCTATATTTCGTATTTTGCCCATATCGGTTATTTGCTTATTTTCGTTGTCGTCGTCGTTTCACTCCTGTACAGCGCCGAAAAGATCAGTAGATCGATCCTGGTTCGGACCGTGTTTGTCGCCGACCGCCTTCGGGAAATGAAAGACAAGCTTCGCGATGGAATCAACACGTTTATCGGGGAAGAAGATGACGATGTCTAGAACCCATCTCAATAATGCCTTCTTTTTCCCCTGTGGATTGCTCTTGTATCCGGAGTGTGCTATGATCGAGGCACATACCTATGAATACTAAAAAGCTCGCTTCTTTGGTCCTTGTTGCGCTCCTGTTCGTGTCGGCCAGTCCGGCGTTCGCCGCCTCAGCCGCTTCAAAAGATAGTCGCTATTTCGTCAAATCAACCAGCAATATCTGGAAGAATAGTCTGGGTGTGCACAACTCCTTTGAGGACGGCTTTACTGCCGATCTTACCGATTGGCAAGTGCGCCTCACCAAAATCTTCGGTGTTGAGGTTGAGTCGGTGGGCAAGTTTTATGTTCTACCTTCAGAAGCCGCGCCTTCAAAGGAATCCAGCCCTGAGGCCTCAATCAAAGGCCGTACAGTGACGCGACCTGTTCCGTCTGTCCAAACTCCCTGGGGCATCAAGATGATATATGGTGTTACGGGTTCCCTGATTCCCAGCGGAGGCAAAGACGTTACCGTCGCAATCCTTGATACGGGTATTCTTAAAACCCATCCGGATCTGGCACGCCGCGTTGCCGACTGCAAAGATTTTACGCCGACCAAGGGTCCCGTGAACGGCAGCTGCGATGATAAAAACGGCCACGGCACGCACGTCGCAGGCATCATTGCCGCCGATGGCGGATCCGATGGCCTGGGCATCTACGGTGTCGCGCCGGAAGCCAAATTATTTGCTTACAAGGTTTGCTCAAACAATGGGTCCTGCTGGGCGGATGACATCGCGATGGGGATCCGCGCGGCGGCGACGGGTGCTAACAGGGCCAATATCATCAACATGAGCCTGGGTTCGGATACTGAAAGTCCGCTGATCGCCGATGCCGTCGCCTACGCCCGCGACAACGGCGTCCTTGTCGTTGCCGCCGCCGGCAATGATGGCCCTAACGACGGAACGATAGACTATCCGGGCGCGAATCCGGCCGTTGTTGCCGTGGGCGCTGTTGACAGCAACCGGGTTGTCGCTGACTGGAGTTCGCGCGGCATTAACACGACAACGACCCAGGGTGTTATTGAAGACAAGGATCTTGAAGTCGCCGCGCCCGGCGTCAATGTAGAGTCCACCTGGAAGGATGGCGGATATATTATTCTTTCGGGCACCTCAATGGCTTCTCCGCATATTGCCGGTCTTGCCGCAAAAATTTGGAATACAACTCCGAACCATACCGCCGCCGAAGTCCGCGATGCGCTTCGCTCTCTTGCCGAGCATCCTGCGCACGAGGACAATGCCTCCGGGTACGGTCTTACCCACCTGACAGTGACTCCCTAAGAGACGAGAGCTTGAATAAATAAACAACAACCCTCCGCTTTCCCGGAGGGTTGTTGTTTGGTATACTGCTTCATATACGATGAAGATCAACCGTACCGTCGCGACGCTCATCATTTCTGATTTTCTTGTGAACGCGGGATTCAGTTTGTTCGCGCCGGTCTTTGCTATCTTCGTGACCGGCCAGATCAGGGGCGGCTCCATTGAGGTTGTCGGATTCGCCGCCGCGATTGGGCAAATCGTTAAGTCGGTTCTTCAAATTCCCGTGGCAAAGTTTTTGGATAAAAACCACGGCGAATTCGATGACTTTTATTCTTTACGCCTAGGGAACACGTTCCTCGCAATTGTGCCATTCCTATATCTTTTTGCGCGGAGCGTCGTCCATCTCTATCTCATCCAGGCCGTTTTCGGCCTTGGGCTGGCGCTTGCTGTGCCGCCGTGGTACGCCATTTTCACGCGGCATATCGATAAGAGCCAGGAAAACGTCGAGTGGTCGCTGGACTCGGTCGGGATTGGCATCTCGGGCGCCAGCGCCGCGGCCGCAGGAGGAATCATGGCTCATACGCTTGGGTTTTCCGCCGTCTTTATTTTTGCCGGCGTGTTGGCCATTGTCGGCGGCATCGTTCAGATGCGGATTTTCAAAGATTTGAAAGCCAAAGTTCCTCCGGGAGCGGTCAAACCGCTTCCTGACCGCGCTTCCTAACGTCTGCACGGTGTAAGTCTTTCATTGTTTCTACGGCAGAAGTGATATACTGGCGCCATGACTCATGCTGCTCTCGCGAAAATTCTGCGTGAAATGGCAATCCTGCTGGAGATGCAGGAGGTGCCGTTCAAGCCGCGCGCATACGAAAAAGCGGCGCATTCCATCGAGGGATTTGATGGAAATATTTCCGACCTCTACAAGCAGGGCGGTATCAAGGCATTGGAAGGCATTCCTGGCGTCGGCAAGGGTATCGCCGAGAAAATCGCGGAGTATCTTGATACTGGCAAGGTCAAGGAATACGCTCAGCTGAAGAAAAAAATACCCGTTGACGTGGCGGCGCTCTCTGTCATCGAGGGCCTGGGTCCCAAGACAATTCTCAAACTATACAAGAAATTCAAGATCAAGAATCTTGCCGATTTGGAAAAAGCGATTGCCATGGGGAAGGTCGCCAAATTGCTGGGGCCGAAAGTCCAAGAGAACCTTGCGCGAGGCCTGGGCTTCGCGCAAAAATCGCATGGAAGGTTCATCCTCGGCAATATCCTGCCTATCGTCGAAACCATCCTCGAGCGCATCCGCGCGGTGCCGGG
>CAYQNM010000049.1:0-3459 GCA_964419015.1 uncultured Candidatus Saccharibacteria bacterium
CCCAAGCCACCATTTCAGCCATCGAAAATGATCGTGTTCGGTTGGGTGTTGAGCGGGCAAAAACTCTGGCTACAGCACTTAAGTGTCATCCTGGAGTTTTGGCGTTCCCCGGCTGGAAGCTTCCAGACGACGTTGCGGCATAACACATATGAGGCCCCGCCCGTCAACAGACGAAGTCGTCCCTACCGGGCCCGTTGCAGTATCGTTAATTCATCCGGGCCACAGGTTCACTGTCTTTACAATTCAAAACGCAGGTACTGCCCTAAACGCATATTGAGAGTCGTTCATGATGTTGTTTTGTCGTCGCTCTAGAAACGATTCGAGCTCATCCTCGTGCCGGCTCATTCATAGTTTACAAACGCCAGCAACTCTCACCGTTTGAGGGTGCGCTCCAGTGCGATATGCTCATGGTCATCAATACCGCACACAAAGAACACGTTCTTGACTAAATCCAAATCTACAGCGGTAATAAGGGAGAACAGCAGTGCCAAGTTATGACACGCTGGATGTGATAGCCGACTTATACAATCCGTTGCTGGCATTAATCTCACTATTATTCAGTGTCGCCGGATTGTTCAAAGCACAATGGAAGCTGACAGGTTTGAGGCTATTAGCCTTCGCCGTAGTTGCATTTATTGCCTATGGGTTTCAGTTATTGGACCACTACTTAAATATCTGGCCGACGTTCGGGCTGGACTACAGCACACACACGGCGGTAGCGCTCGGCTTGGCGATTTTTCTTTCTCTTAACCTACGAAAGTTAACGATACTTTGGATAGGCTTGTTTGTTGGTTATGTGTTGTTAATGTTGTATCAGCGTTATCACACGATTGCCGATATCGCCACAACGGGCGTCGTGGTTGGTATTCCAATATTCGCTGTTGTGAGCTATGTCTATTCGTTATCGCGTACCAATGCCGCTAACCCAATACTCAACCCGAACGCGCAAAATCAGCGCACTGGTTAGCTTCGCGTTAGGCCGCACCACACATCATCACAACCCGCGACATAAAGGAGAAATCTATGATCAAACAAGTATTCATCAACCTCCCGGTCGCCGACCTCCCGAAGTCGATGGCCTTTTTCAAGGCGCTCGGCTTTTCACACAACCCGCAGTTCACCGGCGAGGGTGCCGCGTGCATCGTTGTCAGCGACACGGTTTCTGTCATGTTGGGTACGCACGCCAAGTTTCGCGAGTTCACGCCCAAAGCCATCTGCGACACGAGCAAGGCCGTCGAGGTTTTGCTCAATCTCAGTTGCGAGAGCCGTGAGCAGGTCGATGCTCTTGTCGCCAAAGCGCTCGCCGCGGGCGGCTCGACCTACGACAAGCCGGAGGATCTCGGTTTCATGTATTCGCACAGCTTTGTCGACCCAGACGGCCATGGGTGGGGACTCTTCTACATGAGCACCATGCCTGAGCAGAAGTGACCCGTGTGATTCAAGCATGAATACCATGCGGCCTACAGGTTTGCTGTCTTTACAATTCATGTACTGTCATGCCCTCGTCCTCGTACCGGCTGGTCGTAGAAGCCGATGAGATTAATGTCCAGCTCAATACTTTTGCGTACACTGCTGTCGGCAAAAGAGGGTCTTGCGCTATCATGGTAGCTCTATGAGCCCGACTGTATTTCGAGAAAAGGGTTACCGCTTTTTCTTCTTCTCTCGTGAGGAGTCGCGGATGCATGGGAGAAGCGAAGTTCTGGCTGGAACCACACATCGAGTTGGCAAATAATTTCCACTTGTCACGGAGCCAACTCAAAGAGATCGAGCAAATTATCGAGGTGCATCACAATGAGCTCAAGCGCGCTTGGCACACTCACTTCCCAGGTTGAAGTCACCCATATTTCAAATCACGGGGTGTGGCTATTGGCTCATGGTCAGGAGCTATTCATGCCCTACGACAATTTTCCGTGGTTCAGAGACGTGCCAGTGGGAAAAATCCTGAATGTTGAAGAACCGTCACCCGGACACTACTACTGGCCTGACTTGGACGTTGATTTAACCGCAGAAATAATCGCGCATCCCGAGCGCTTCCCACTTCAAGCGAGGTAACGCATAACTCATATAAGCCCCCCGCCCGTCAACAGACGAAGTCGTCCTTACCGTAAACGTTGCAGTTTTGTTAGTTCATCCGGGCCACCCCTGTCCAAGGGTTCATAGCGTGACATTAACGAGACACATCCCGAGCGATGCTATTTCGAGAAAACTTCGTTTACGAAAATTCGAGCCGCTGATACTGTTTACGAATTGGGTTTTTCCACAGTCTCGTTAGACGCCAAGGAGGCATCATGACCGTCAAGCGTATGGACAACGTCGGCATCGTGGTAGAAGACATCGACGCCGCCATAGAGTTCTTCACCGAACTTGGTCTCGAACTTGAGGGACGCGCGCCAATCGAAGGAGACTGGGCAGATGGCGTCACTGGCTTGCGCAACATGCGCGTCGAAATTGCCATGCTGCGCACGCCCGACGGTCACAGCCGTCTTGAGTTGTCCCGCTTCCTCGCACCGCCTGTGGTCGCCGATCACCGCGGCGCCCCGGTGAATGCTCTTGGTTACCTGCGCGTTATGTTCACCGTGGAGGACATCGACGCTACGCTCGTCCGGCTCCGCAAACGCGGCGCGAAGCTCGTCGGCGAAGTGGTCCAGTATGAAAACATGTATCGGCTCTGCTATATCCGGGGTCCCGAAGGAATTCTCATTGGGCTTGCCGAACAGCTCGGACAGCAGACTGCCCGAGAGAATCCCATAGGACGTAACCGTTGAGAGCTAAAGAATTGGCGTCTAATCCGGCAGTCGAGCTACCTGCGTTAAAAGTCGCGCTGGTATGCTCATTTCTACGTTAGGCCAACAACCAAAATCGTGAGAGGACAATCATGAGTAAAGTATTTGTCAATATTGGGCTCACCCTCGATGGCTACATGGCGCCGGAAGGAATGACCATGGAGCATTGGGGCAATCCCAAGTACAAGGACTGGGGCGCCAAGTGGGGCTCGCTGATGGGCTGGATCATCAATCAACAGTACTTCCGTGAAAATCTCAAGCTCGGACCCGGTGGAGAGACCGGTCCGGTGAATGACATGCTCAAGAACACCACGGAGCGCATCGGCGCCAACATTATGGGCAAGCGAATGTTCGAGCAGGGCGAGGTCGCCTGGCCAGAGGAGGCGCCGTTTCACACCCCGGTGTATGTTCTTACCCACACGAAGCGTGAACCCTGGGTGCGCCCCGGTGGGACGACCTTTAACTTCGTCAATGACGGGCCGGAGCGTGCTCTTGAGCTGGCTCGGAAATCCGCGGGCAGTCGTGATATTCGTATCGCGGGTGGCGCGGATGTGATCCAGCAGTACCTGAACCTGGATGTCGTCGACGAGCTGGAAATCGCTTTGGCGCCCGTGCTGTTCGGCGGCGGGCGGCGTCTCTTCGAGAACCTGCGCGAGCCCGGGCCGCAGTTTCGCAT
>CAYQNM010000050.1:0-3357 GCA_964419015.1 uncultured Candidatus Saccharibacteria bacterium
AGTATGCTCCAATCGCTCAAATACTCCTATAGGGCGCTCCGCTTTGGTTTGGTAGCCGTGTTTCTTTGGTTTGGGGTCGACAAGTTTATCCATCCCGATTATTGGCTCAATGCGTGGACGCCGGCATGGTTTATCGGTGCGCTCGCGAAGATCCACGTGACCGGAAACCAGTTTATGTATTTTAACGGCCTGGTTGAAGTCTTGATCGCCACGAGCATACTCACCACGATTTTTATCCGCCTTTTTGCGTTTCTGGCCATTGTGTTCCTGATCGGTGTCATTGCCGTGCATGGTTTCAGCGAAGTTATCGTCCGGGACCTTGGTTTGATTGGGGGATTGGCGGCGCTTGTCCTGTGGCCCGAACGACGAGTGCTATAGCTTGGCATGTATCCTAAATCATGATATACCAGTCCGCGAGCGGACTGGTATATCATGATGAAAAATCTCTATTTCGATTATGCCGCTGCGGCGCCCATCGACGAGCGCGTACAGCGCGAAATGCTTCGCGTTATGGCGATTGCTGGGAATCCGTCATCCTACAACGACGAAGGGCGTCGCGCTGTCCATGAATTAAATACCGCGCGGCTGGCCATCGCCCGTTTTTTGGGCGCTCATGCAGGCGAGGTGATCTTTACCGCTTCGGGTTCCGAGGCCAACAACATGGCTGTTTTTGGCGTTGTCGCATGCGCTGATATGCGTCACGACGAGATTATGACAACGCCTATCGAACATCCCTCTGTTCTGGAGCCGATACGACATATTGCTGATAAAGGATATGAAATGAAATATATCGGCGTAGACGGGCGTGGACTGGTTAATTCCTTGGATATCGGTCGGATGATCAACAAGCGTACGCTCCTGATTTCGGTTATGTATGCTAATAATGAGATCGGCTCCATAGAACCGATTGCGGATATCGGCCGTGTTATCCGCGCTTGGCGGGAAAAACACCAGACGGCATTTCCATTTTTTCATGTGGACGCGTGCCAAGCCGCTGGTGCATTGCCCATGGATGTGCATCGGCTCGGAGCTGATCTGTTGGTTTTCAACGGATCGAAAATAGGTGGTCCCCGAGGGACAGGAGTTCTCTATATACGTTCGGGGGTCCCCTTGGGGAGATTTATTTGGGGCGGAGGCCAGGAGTTCGGTTTGCGGGCAGGAACCGAAAACCTTCCGGCGATCGTTGGTTTGGCCAAAGCCGTCGCCTGCATTACCAAAAAAGAATCCGAACGGCTGGCTGGCCTCCGCGATTTCTTTTTTGCCCGGCTCAAAAGAGCGTTGCCGGGAGCCACCATAAATGGCCCGCTGGGTTCGTTGCGTTTGCCGAATAACGCTCATATTTCTATCCCCGGCTTGGAAAGTGAACACTTGCTCCTGGAACTAGATCGATACGGCATTCGGGCGGGAAGCGGATCGGCGTGCACCGCCCGGGCCGTGGAGCCCTCCCATGTCCTTCGGGCGATTGGGGTACGACCGCCGTACCTTGATGGCGTTTTGCGCTTCTCTTTCGGACGGGGCACAAGGAGATCAGACGTCGAAGTTCTCCTTAAGGCGCTTCCCGAGGTCGTTGCAAAAATTCGAAAGCGGTATCGGCGATGAATTGAAAAAGAGCCGTGTTTCGCGTATCATGGCTGATGAACGCACTGCCCCCGGAGTATTGTGTGTTGCCGTCCCCGTAGCTTAACGGATAAAGCATCAGCCTTCGAAGCTGTTGATGGGGGTTCGATTCCCTCCGGGGACACAAGCGAAGCGCCGTGTGCCCGAGCACGCAAAAGCGTGCGTGAGAGATGATGACAACAGAACGGTTGCAGAAACGCCCCTATAGCTCAATTGGTAGAGCTGCTCCCTCTTAAGGAGAAGGTTCCAGGTTCGAGTCCTGGTGGGGGCACAAACGAAGTTTGTGCAGGACGAGAACGCCGGAGCGATGTATCCGCAGCGGCGGATACCGTGAGGCGGTGCCCAGCCCGAGTCGTGCGACGGCACGGCGAGAGGCGAGGGAGAGTCCTGGTGGGGGCACTAACAACACAAAACCCCCGTACGGGGGTTTTGTGTTGTTAGATCACAACTTCGACTTTGACCTGCTTACGGCCGAACTCCAGGGCTGCTTCGCGAGTCGGGAACCAGACGTCGATATTCTGCTGGTACCGGCGGTTCATCCGGTCTTCGACGACGAAGATTTTGTTACCGAAGATGGCAGGAATTTTGACAGCCGTGCCGAACGGCAGAATATTCGTCGCGATGATTCCGTCGCGCACATACGTACCGCTGGCGGTGATGAACGGGCTGTCATCAGTCTGGTCGGGCGTCGAGGAATACCCCGAAGCCTCTACCGTCAGGATACGTTTGGTCTTTTGGACGCGCGGAGTGACGGCGGTGGGGTTGGAAGATCCACCCACGGCGTTGCCTTGAATCGTGATCGGATTTTTTTGGTCACCGGAAACGGCCAGGGAACCGTAAAACTGATCGAGTGACCAGCGGCTCGTATCATCAGAGGAAGCGGCAAGAATCGAGGAAGCATTGCCGGTAATCCAGTTAAACAGGGCCGCATGGGTTGAGTTGTAAGGAGCCATTACGAGCAAGATTGCTAACGCAATACCGCTGTAAAGTTTTTTGTTCATAGTGCGTAACGGGGCGGGGGAAAGGCGTTTTGACCAACAAAAAATGGCTTAGAAAGCCATCATCGTTGCACCTAGCCCTGCTTTCACGCTACCCCATAATTGTAGCATATAGGCATTAAAAAGTCAATGGCTCGACAGGCTCGCTACCGGTAGTCAAATAGGCCCATTTTGGGCCTATTTCTTGACAAAGTAGGTCAAAAAAGAGACCGTTTTAGGAGTTCTTGAGTGGAGGGAAAGATGACCAAAAAAGATGCCAGGGCGTTATTTACGGTTGGTGAGACTATTACTGGAGCCCGCTGGTCTGCTAAGAACGAGCGGATCACGATCCGTATCGTCGATCTGGAGTCCGGAGAGTCCGACATCATCATTGAAGTCACCGAAGCCCTTGGTTTCTACGCTGACCCGTATTATCAGGGTAACGGGGCCTTCCAGGTGAACCAGAAGATACGCTTGGGTTATAGAGGCGTGCGCCATCCTGGTGGAAGGGGCTTTCATTGGTGGGTGCCCATCTATGATAGGGATTTCGGTACGGGGATGAATACTCCCTGGTTCACCCTTGCGGTAAATGAGGATGGTACCGAAAAGTCTTGGGAAAACTATCGCTGAAGAGGACACGGGTTGCCCTGGACCGATATTCACTGGATATCGGTCCAATGCTCCTTTGGCCGGTAGTCCGTCTGGACTACCGGCCAGTTCGCTGCTAACCCTGGCAGATATAAAAACCCACCCCCACAAAAGG
>CAYQNM010000051.1:0-3113 GCA_964419015.1 uncultured Candidatus Saccharibacteria bacterium
TCTCCGCCGCAGGCATGGCTGGCGTCATGCTCGGCCGCTTCGGCTCCGCACATGTCACACTTGTAACCCTGGGCGTCGACGCCGCAGGTTGAGCACTTTTTCATGTCGTCCATAAGTTTATTCTACTTAAAAAGTTGTCATTACTTCGTTCGACCGTTTTGCCAGTATACCAAACTACTTCCTATTATGGAATCAGGATGCATCTTGCTTTCTAAAATATACTGGAGTAAAACTTGAGTAAGCTGGTCGGCCAAGAAGAGCCCGAATGAAAGCGGGTGCCTCCCGACGGGTAAAGCCGGGGATGGAACATGGAGACGTCCATACACTCTTGAGGGTTCAAATAGAGAGGTAAACTTGCAGCCGCAAGCAGGAGCCAGGCACTAACGTTTCCTCAAGATTGGGTAAAAGGGTAATCCGTTTCAGGCATTCAGGGTTTAGAGGTTCCCTCCGTCCAGCTAACGTGTCGAGTCCTTTCGGGGGCCCGACACGCTTTTATTTTTTATTGTGGAACTTCTCGTGGACGTCGCGGAGGCCTTTGTCCGTAACGTGGGTATAGATTTGCGTCGTGGTTACCGATGAGTGGCCCAGGAGTGCCTGCACCGAACGGATATCCGCGCCATTGCGCAAAAGATCGGTGGCAAAACTATGGCGGAGTTTGTGGGGCGATACGTCTTTCCCCACGATACCAGCGGCAGTTGCGTGGTGTTTGACGATACGCTGGACGCTTCGGGGAGTCAGCCGGAGATCGGCGGCCTTGGCGAACGTGCCGCTCTTGGGAATGCGGATAAATAATGCCTCGTCGGCGTCCGGGCGACCACCCAAGTAATCGGCCAGGTGTTTGCGGGCAGCATCGGAGAGGAACACCATGCGAACCTTGCTCCCCTTGCCACGGATGGACAACTCCCCGCGCGTCAGGTCAATCTTGTCGCGGTCGAGCGAGCATGCTTCCGACACGCGCATGCCGGTACTGAACAGCGTGTGCAACAGCGCACGGTCGCGCAAGGTGCGCAGGTCGCCGCCCTTGGGCGCTTCAAGGAGCCGGTCCAGTTCCGAACGCTCCAGGAATTCCACCTGGCGCTGTTCCTGCTTGCCCAGTTCGATCCGCTCGACCGACACGGTTGCGATCTCACGCTTGGCCAGGTATTTCAGGAAATTCCGCAAGGCAATGACGTGATAGTTCTGGGTTACGCGCTTGAGCGGCTGGCCATCCCGGTCGCGAAGGCGGTTCAAATGGAGTCGATACTGTCGGATCAGGTCTTCGGTGATGTCCGCGACATCGGATACCTTGGTGAATTGCACGAACCGCTCCAGATAGCGGCCGTAGTTTTCGAGGGTTTTCCCCGCGCGATTGCGCTCGATTTCCAGGTATTCCAGATACTCGTTTTTCAGCCGTTTCAGATCGCCTGCCATGCCGATATTGTACGACATAACGGGCCGATTGCAAAAGGCCAAAATCCATGGTATACTCCCCTAGTATTTAATATTGACTTATGGTCGGTCCGGCACAGCTGGTTACTGGCCATACAGCAAAAACAATGCTTACCCCAAAAGAGAAGGTCAAGATTTTAGAAAAACACCGGATCCACGAAAAAGATACCGGATCCCCGGAGAGCCAGATTGCCATTTTCACCAACGAAATCGAGCGGCTCATCAAGCACCTCAAAAAACACGCCAAGGACAATTCCTCGCGCGTCGGCCTTTTGAAGATGGTCGCCAAGCGCAAGCGCCTTCTGGACTACCTCAAGCGCCAGGATGTCAAACGCTACGAGACGACAATTAAAAAACTCGACCTCAAGAAATAAGGGCAAGCACCTTTTGCACTCATGCCGAACAAAATAACGATTCAACAGAGAAAGAACCACCGCGTGGGCGTTTTTGTGGACGTCCAGAACATGTATCACTCGGCCAAGAACCTCTATAAAGCGCGGGTGAATTTCCGCGAACTGCTCAAACTCGCCACCGCCGACCGCGAGCTCGTCCGCGCCATCGCGTACGTCGTGAAATCCGATACCCCCGAGGAAAAGGCGTTCTTCGACGCCCTGGAAAAGGCGGGTCTGGAACTCAAAGTCAAAGACCTTCAAATCTTCGCCGGCGGCCAGAAAAAAGCCGACTGGGACGTTGCCATCGCCGTCGATGCTATCTCCATGGCGAAACAGCTCGACGTCGTCGTGATCGTCTCCGGCGACGGCGATTTCATCCCGCTCGTCGAATACCTGCAATTCAACGGCCAGATCGTTGAGGTAGCAGCATTTGGCCGCAGTACATCGGGAAAACTCATCGAAACGGTCAATAACTTCATGGACTTGGAAGAGGTCAAGGGCAAAATTCTGATCCGCTCCGGCGTCGTTACTCGGCGCGCAAGTTCCCGCGGCCGTTTCATGCCTGCTCCTGATGCGTCCTCAACCGAAAACCGTGAATAAGCTCCTCACCAGCATTATCATTGCCATCCTCGTGGCCGTCGCCGCGTATTTCGGCATCGTCCGGAAATATAATCTGGGTAGCAACCCGGGCACGGAAATCTATCGCAACGAGCAGTATGGATTCCAATCGCCCATTCCGACGGGATGGCACGGGTATACGGTCTTGAACTATCAATGGGAAGGCCAAGACGTGGCGACCGGACATATAACCGAGCGCGGCCCCTTGATCACGCTCCGAAGCGTAGGGTGGTCGTCCGCCCACCCGTACGAGGACATGCCGGTCATGGTGTTCACGCCCTCGCAGTGGGACAAAGTGCGCCGCGAACAGCTCTCCGTCGGCGCCGCCCCGATCCCGCCGTCGGAACTTGCTCGCAATTCCCGATACGTTTTCGCCCTCCCCGCCCGCTACAACTACGACTACGCCGACGGCTGGCAGGAAGTCGACCGCCTCATCCACCACCTCACCGCCTTCGAACCGACCACCGGTACCTCCGGCTGGAAAACCTATACCAATACAGCTGATGCAAAATTCTCCATCCAGTACCCCAAAACTTGGAAGTTTATTCAGCAGGTTGATGCTGAAAAAACCTATGCCGTTAACTTTGATGGAACTGAAGGAAATATCTATATTGTTTGGGGAGATGGTTTTGGGGGAGGATACTGCACCGACCCAGATAATCTCGGACTTAAAAT
>CAYQNM010000052.1:0-2954 GCA_964419015.1 uncultured Candidatus Saccharibacteria bacterium
CCCATCAGCAGATGGGAACGTCGTGCTCCCGGAAGGGGGAGAGGGAGACGAAGGGAGACAAAATTCCCTTCAACGCTTTTTGATAACAGGGCCGGCGGGGGTATCGTCGATCTGATACCCATGCGTCGCGATAGCATCGCGTAGCGCGTCTGATCGGGCGTAATCTCCCGCGTCTTTTGCCGCCTGCCGCTCCTTGGCAAGCGCAAAAATTTCCGGAGGAATATCGGCGGTTTGTCGGGGGACAATGCCCAGGACATGATCGAAAAAATCGAAAATGCTCAAGAGTTTGCCAGCGGATGGGATATCGAGTTCTTCTGTGTCGATGGCGTGGTTGACTTCTCGGAGAATTTCGAAAAAAATGCCGATTGCCTTGGGCGTGTTAAAGTCCTCGTCCATAGCATCCAGAATATCGGCAAATCGAGTGGCGAGAGATCGCGCCCTTGCCTCCTGGCCGTGTTGCTGCAGTTGACGAGCGCTCTCAAAGGCATGCAAACGTCTGATGAATTCCCCGATCCGCATCACGCCGGCTTCGGCCTGTGTGAGCGCGGTTTCGGAAAGATCAAGCGGAGCGCGATAGTGTCCACTCAAGAGGTACAATCGTATCGCTTCTGGAGAGTACCTGTTCAGGAGTTCGTGGGCGGTGATAAAATTGCCAAGGGATTTGGACATTTTTTCACTCTTGGTTTCCAAGAAGCCGTTATGGAGCCAGTAGCGAACAAAAGGCGTTTTGTCGGAAGCGGCTTGTTGTTGGGCAATCTCTGCCTCATGGTGCGGAAATTTCAGATCCTGACCACCGCCGTGGATGTCGTATTGTTGGCCGAGATATTTTTCGCTGATGGCGGTATCTTCGATGTGCCAGCCCGGCCGCCCCAGACCCCAGGGCGATTGCCAAGCGGGTTCATAGGTGTAGTTTCTCGCCTTCCAGATGACAAAGTCGCGAGGACTCCGCTTATTGTTTTCCACGTCGATGCGGACCCCGGTTTCCAGTCCGCCGGCATGTTGGCCGGAGAGCTGACCATATTCGCCGGGGAAGTTTTTTTCATAGGCATCGACGTCAAAATACACGTCCTGGTTGCCGTCCGATGCGGCCGCTTCGGGTTCTGTCGTTTGTACAGCCGGAGCTGTGTAGGCATATCCTTTTTCGATCAAGACCCCGACTTGGGCGATGATCTCCGGAAGATGTTCAGAAGCGCGGGCATAAGTATCAACGGCGGTTATTTTGAGCCGTGTCGCGTCAGTGAGAAATATCCGCTCGTACTCCAATGCGATATCGGTGGGAGTCACACCCGACTCGCGGGCCCGCTTGATGATTTTATTATCAATATCAGTGATGTTCTGCAGGTAAAAAAGTGGCAAGCCGCGAAAGCGGATATGCTTGGCGATGGTATCGAACACCACGAACGAACGGAAATTGCCGATGTGAGCGTAATCGTAGACCGTCGGCCCGCAGACGAACATCTCTAAAGTGCCTTCCGCCAGCAAGGGTTCCATGTGTCTGGTGAGTGTATTGTAAAGGCGAATGCTCATGCAATAAAGATAAACAGCGTTCCCGTCATCATGACGATGAAGCCGGCATATCCCAGATACCGGACCGAGCGATGGCTCCGATTGGTTCCGATAATAACGTGATTATTGGACATATGTATGAGCAACAATATCAAAAGAGGCGAAATAATGCCATTCAGGATGCCGGAGTAAAAAAGCGCCTGAATCGGCGTAATCCCCAGAAGGGGAATCATGAGCCCGATTGCCACCGAAAGAATAATTGCGCCGTAGAAATGTTTTGCCTGGCTAAAGGTGTCGTCCAAACTTCCTTTCCAATTGAACAGCTCGGCAAGGACGTATGCTGCCGATCCCGCCAAAACGGGTATGGACAGCAATCCGGAACCCAAGATGCCGAGCGTAAACAGCAGATACGCATAGGGTCCCGCCAACGGCCGCAGTGCGCTTGCGGCGTCCCGGAGGGTCGTCAGCGTTCCTCCGGCACCCGCCCGGAAGAGCACCGCCGCTGCCAGCGCCATGATAAAAAAAGAAACGAGATTCGAGAAAATCATGCCGATGGTCGTGTCGAATCGGATGTCCCTCATGCTTCGGGCATCGTCTTGTCTGACTTTGCAGACACGCAGGCGCGGATTGCGCATTCGTACTTCCTCGGCCTCTTCGCTGGCCTGCCAAAAATATAGGTATGGCGAGATTGTCGTCCCCAATACGGCAAAAAGGATGGTGAGGAATTGCTTATTCAGGTGGATGCTGGGGATCAGCGTCGCTCGAAGAACATCACTCCAGGAAACATGCACGAGAAAAAACGCAAACACGTAACCGAAAAAGGGGAATGACAGCCATTTGAACAAAGTGGAAATTTGCCGATACGAAAGCACGATCGTCAAAACGACAACGACAATCGACGTCACCGCGGCGAGGGCTTCGATCGGCACGGGTAGGATGAGGTTGAGCGCTCCCGCCATGCCGTAGATGTCGGCTCCGATGTTAAACGTATTAGCGGCGACGATCGTCACCGCCGCAACGATGAGAATAGAGGCGGGGTAGTGGCGCTTTAAATTGCCGGTGAGGCCGCATCCGGTCAACGCTCCGATCCGCGCGCTCATCTCCTGAAGGGCGATCATTAGCGGAAGCATGAACAGCATCGTCCACAAGAGCGAGTATCCTTGTTTTGCCCCCGCAATCGAATACGCCGCTACGCCGGCCGGATCGTCATCGGATAATCCAGTGACCAGTCCCGGGCCGAGGGAGCTAAAAAATTTCCGTATGCGCCGCGCCATCACTCCATCATACTACAGTTCTTTTATAAAAAAAGTTCTCTCCGTCCGAGAATCCCGCCTGGGGTATCCGGAGGCTCCGGGGGGATATTAGAGAGAAGATTGCCTTGTCCGGGGTGGAGCGACTGGGGGACCCCCAGGGACCGGAAGGTATGACCTGAGGACTCTGGGGGTGAG
>CAYQNM010000053.1:0-2902 GCA_964419015.1 uncultured Candidatus Saccharibacteria bacterium
ACGCGCGGCTGGCCGGCTTCGACGATTGCCATCGCGGAATTCGTTGTACCCAAATCGATCCCTAATATTTTACTCATAATGGTTGTTTTATTTAGTTCCTTGCTCCTGGCCCGGCCGAACGATGTCGGACCAGATGCCAGGAACTAACATTATTTGATTTTGACTTCGATTTTCTTCGCCTCTTTCGCTTCTACTTTCGGAAGCGTAACCTTCAGAACGCCATTCTCATAGCTCGCATCGGCCTGGTCTTCCTTGACCGGGACCGGCAGAGCGACCATGCGGGCAAATCCGCCACGGCGGATCTCCCGGTGGAAATACTCCTTGCCCTCATCCTTTTTTTCCTCCTCGTAGCCGGCTTCGATCTTCAGAATCCCCTTCTCGACGGTCACATTGAGTTTGGACGGATCGAGCTTGGGCACCTGCAGTTCTACGACGACGTCCTTGTCGGTCTGGTAGACGTCCATCGCCGGGGCGAAGTGCCGGCGCACCGGGGCAAAAAAGCCCGGAAAATCATCCTCGAAGAAACGTTCAATCTCACGGAACGGATCGTACAATTTGATGTTTGCCATAAGGTTATATTATTAATTGATACCAAGTTTGACGCGGGCCGGACGAATGACTCTACCGTGCATCGTATATCCGGCCCGGAATTCCTCAGCCACGGCCTCCCCTTGTCCGGCCACCGCTTCGTGCAAGGCCGGATCGAATGGTTTGCCTACCGCTGGGATCTTTTCGACACCGTGCTTTTTCAAGAATTCTGCAAGCTGCTTCCTTACCTGCTGGATACCCTGTAACCAATCCTGGGGACAATCGGGCGGCGCATGGGTAAGCGCGGTGTCCAGATTGTCAGCGATGTCCAGGACATCCAGGATGATCCGCTCGTTCCCGAATTTCAGCACATCAGCGATACGGCGGGACTCGTCCTTGCGATAGTTGTCCAGGTCGGCCGCGGCGCGTTTCCAGTTATCTAAATACTGCTGGGCTTTGTCCTCCGGCACGGACTGTTGAGAGGCACCCTCGACAGGATTGATTGTTTGATTATCGGTCATAGTCAGTGGCGATAGTGTTTAATACGTCGGATGTATACTGGGCTAGTCCGATGTTCTTGCGGTAATCCATACGGGTCGGGCCGATGATCGTCAGGGTGCCGATGTTGCCGCCCGGCAGGCGATGGCGAACGACGATCATCGTTTCGTCGCGGATATTGCGCATCGGATTCTCGTGCCCGATCATGATACGAAAGTCTTTGGCTGACGCGGTATCCCCGAAGAATTGCCGCTGGAATTGCTCGAACATCCGGTCGAACTGGTCAAAAAAACTCGTGAGCTGGAATACGCGCTCGAATTCCCGGAATTCGGGAAACTCCATCAGCGACGATAGGCCTACTTTATAAAAGTCATTGCTATCCTCCATGTTCGCGATGACCAGGTTGTCCGAGAGCTCTTGCAGGACGTGGGCGGCATGGCGGCTGATCTCCCGTGGGTCGCTCCCCGCTTCCGCCACGGCCTCGTTGATACGACGCTTGGCGCGAGGGTCCGCGTCGTACTGGCGAGATTCCAGGAGATTGTTGACCACTAGCCGGTAGGCCTTGTCGGTCGGAACACGGCCAGCCGAAGTGTGCGGCTGGGCCAGGTAGCCCTGCGCTTCCAAGTCGTTCATCTCACTGCGAATCGTGGCCGGACTGACATCCAGGTCGCTTTTTTCGCACACCAGCGCCGACCCAACGGGTTCGGCAGTTTTCACATATTCCCGGACGATGAAGTCCAATAATTGTTCCTGTCGTTCACTCAACATGATGATTGTGTTCGGGGTCCTGTCCCTCCTCACCCCCAGAGTCCTCAGGTCATACCTTCCGGTCCCTGGGGGTCCCCCAGTCGGGCCACCCCTCACGACTGCCTCTCCAGTATAGGACTGGCACTCTACCATGTCAAGTGCCAATTCGAGTATAGTCAGGCGAGGAGTCTCTGTCAACTGGAATCTTTCGAGACAACCCAAGCAAAAAGCGCCGTTAGGGCGCTTTGGGAAGAAACTTGAGCCAACGCTGGAAGAGCGGATCAGTAATCTGCAAACCAAGCTCGCACGCCCGGCCCAAAATAGCCTTTATCGCTTCCTCGTGCCCTTCTAGGCTATTGCGAAGCTTGGCAATCTCGGCTTCTCTCGCTTTTTCCAAACGTTCGCCCATGGACTTGTTGAGTCGTCCAAGTACGAAACTCATGGCGTCGAACGTGGAAGCAAACATACTGTTCCTGCGCTCACGGAACCACTGCTCAACGGCATCATCGCCAGCAATGATCTCAAGAGCAAGTGGGTCATGGGCGGCGTTCCATCCGTTCTTGCATATCATGGGCTGATTGATGAAAATCAAACTGATCGCTCCAAAATAGCCGACACACAGATTCCGGTTCTGTTGTTCTGGGGGCATCTTATCCCTGTGAGTTGCCGTCACATGCATGTGACCGGTGGTATCGAAGGAAGCGAACATCAATGTCGGATCGGCAATAATTTTTTCGCTGGCCAAGACGCCGAGTGAAAAGTGAGTTTTAAGCACATAGTGTTCGGAAGACGGGGAACGCTGACCCATCGAACACCCCTGAAACTCTTCGCTTCGCTCTACGGCCAGAAGGTATTGGCCGACGTGGTCTCGCACATCCTCGCAAAGTTTTTGAAGATGTTCCCGCGGAGGACCAGAAAGGCGTCCAATCAAAGAATCGAGAGGAACGAAACCTGTTTCGTCTATCATGGCGGATACCCTTGTCAAAATGACTCATCCGACTATATCAAATCGCCTCATCCATAGCAATTTTTCGATGGATGCCACAGATACCCTCAAAAGCCCACATATACCCTCTTACCGGGAGATTCGCGGAGGTCCGAAGAGGACCGAGCGTAAGACGGCCCATCA
>CAYQNM010000054.1:0-2709 GCA_964419015.1 uncultured Candidatus Saccharibacteria bacterium
ACTTTATTTCAAAACAATCACCAAGGGGCCGCATGAAGACATTAACCCAATTCCTATTCTCGCTATTGGCTGTAGCATTTACCAGCCAAACCCTCGCCGCCACCAGCCCGGTCGGCGCCACCCCCGGCAGCTTCGCGGTCAGCCCCAGCGGCGCGGCCACCTACAGCATCCCCATTCAAGTGCCGCCCGGAGCGGGCGGCATGCAGCCGAACCTCTCGCTTGTTTACAACAGCCAGGGCGGCAACGGCATCGCAGGCGTGGGTTGGAACATCGGCGGCTTGTCGGCGATCACGCGCTGCGGCGCGACGATTGATCGCGATGTAAACAAAGGTGGTGTGTATATCGATTGGAGAGACAGATATTGTCTTGACGGTCAACGCCTCATCCTTATCTCGGGGGCCTATGATGGTTATCCAAATACCGAGTACCGCACCGAAATCGAAAGTTTTAACAAGGTCATTGCATATGGCGCGCAAGGAAATTATGGTCCTGCGTACTTCACCGTTACCTCTAAAAATGGCGTGACCACCGAATACGGTAACGGTAATGGCTCGCAGCAATTCGCACAGGGCAACAGCACGGTGTTGAACTGGTATGTCAGTAAGATCAAAGACGCGGTGGGTAATTCCGTACAGTTTTTCTATACGGTTGATAGCCTCACAACCGGTGAACACCGCATTGACCACATCGACTACACCTACAACGGCACGGCCTTCGTCGGTGGTGTTGCGCGGAGCGTGAAGTTCAATTACGGCACTCGTACAGATGTCGAGACCAGCTACGTCGGTGGTGGCGCGGTCAAGACCAGTAAGCGCTTAGCTGATTACACGAAAGATATTTTACCCGCCGTGCGTATAACTGTCGGTTCATCTCTAGTGCGCGAATACCGTCTTGGATATGACATCAGCACCGCGACGCAGCGTTCGCGCTTGGCGAGTGTGCAGGAGTGCGAAAGTGACGGTATTTGTATTGCACCCACCGTACTAACTTCACAAAATTCATCCGCTGCTGAATTTGGAGTCGGGACGTTTCAGCCTTGGTCGGGTTATAACGTGTCTGCTGGTAGTTGGTATTCACTTGACGTCAACGGCGACGGTAAATCCGATCTTGTTCATGTCACTGGCTCCGATTACATCAACACTTGGGTTTCACAACCTAACGGCCAGTTTACCGTAGTAAAAACTCTTCCTTGGGCCGGATATTTAACTCGGTATGGTACTTGGTTACCTGGCGACATTAATGGCGACGGTTATGGGGATCTAGTACATATTATCCGCGAGTCGGGAAACGATACGCTAAATTTGTGGATTTCCAATCGTGACGGAACCTTCAATGTTGTAAATACAGAATCGCCTGCTGGTTATAACGTAGGTACCGGAAGTTGGCAGATAGGCGATCTCGACGGAGACGGTCGAAGTGATCTAGTTCATATCGTTGGTGGGAACTACGTGCATACGTGGATCTACAACGGTGGTAATGCTTTTGCGACGGGTACGTTCTATCCGGATGGTAGTGGTGGGTACGACACGGGAACTGGAAGTTGGCAATCTGGGGACCTGAATGGAGATGGTAAGACGGACCTTGTGCATATTGTCGGTGGTAATTACGTGCGCACGTGGTTGTCGAACGGCAATGGAACTTTTAGTGTAGGCACGTTTTCTCCCGATGTGACATACAACACGGGAACCGGAAGTTGGCAATCTGGGGACCTGAATGGGGATGGCAAGACGGACCTTGTGCACATTGTCGGTGGCAATTACGTACACACGTGGATATCGCAGGGGAACGGAAACTTCTCAGTCAATACAGTTTATCCCGACGGACCAAATGGAAGTTACAATACATCATTGGGACGATGGCAGTCTGGTGACAGTAACGGTGATGGAAAGGCAGACCTCGTACACTTGGTAAATAGTGACTATGTTCATACATGGATAGTGTCCGGTGTAATGCCAGACTTACTATCGACAATATCGTCAAATTTCTCGATAACAACTTCATTGAATTACAAACCTTTGACTGAAGGTAGTTCAACATATGCCAAAGAGACAACAGGTGTTACGGGTGTAACAATTGATGTTCAGTCTGCTTTACACGTTGTTTCTTTAGTCTCCACCAGCAACGGCCTCGGCGGGTTCAACACAGCGAGTTATTCCTACACCGGCATGAAGGAGCACCAAACCGGTCGCGGCAATCTGGGCTTTCGCACTATGACGGTGACCGGCCCGGACGGCAGCGTGAACACGACCACCTTCGCTCAAACCTGGCCCTTTATCGGCATGCCGGTTGAGACCAGCACCAAGGTTTACAACAGCAGCACCGGCACCTGGGTCACGGTTGGTTACCAGCAAAATCATTTGTCGTCTGCGGAATGGACGGCGGCGATCTGGAACAGTGTTTCCTCCGCGCCGAGCTATACCAGCAGCGCCGCGCCGCCGGCGACTCCGGCACTGACCGCGCCGACCAGCGCGCTGTTCGCAAGCGGCGCGTGCACCTTTACCGACAACACCCGCACCTGTTTGCCGTTTGTCGACTGGAGTTACAGCCTGAGCAAAGACTTTGGTACCAACACGCCGTTCAGTGCGTCGCTGACCGACAGCAGCAACCCGGATCGCTACGGCAACGTTACGACCGGCACGGCGACGAGTTACGATGGTTACAAAACAGTCACGACCAGTTACTTCAGCAACGATACCGCCAACTGGCGCC
>CAYQNM010000055.1:0-2708 GCA_964419015.1 uncultured Candidatus Saccharibacteria bacterium
TATGTTATAATGTTTATATAATTACTTTATCTATACATCTCTATGGAAGCGTATTCAAACTATTTCGAAGTGAAAGAAGCAACTGGTAGAATCATATCAGAAGAAAGATTAATCAGTGGATTTTGTGATATTCATAAAGTAGTTTTAAAAGGTAAAAACCCACAATGCTATAAATGCAAATCAGAAGGTTATGATTATCGTGAAGAAACAAGCGAGTATGAACAAATACAAATGATAGGACTAGGTTTACTCTAATGACCACTGAGGAATCTCGTAATGAGGAATCTTTCTTAAATCTATCTTGTAGTTGTACTGATAACATACTATGCGAAAATTGCAGAACCGTTCACATGATGTTGAGGATGAACAAATGAATATTCCTCAATTCGATTGTGTAACTGGCAAAGCAATACCTGTTTGTTACTGGTGTGAATCAAAGTTTCATGGTTCATGTGCTAGAATAAATGGTGATTTGGAAGATTGCTCTTGTAAGTGTGAGCAAGGAACTGGTTTCCAATGACGCTTCCATCTACTTGTTATAATCCAATATGTTATAAGAATGAATTTCTAGTAAGATATAATTGCTCAACAGATAGACCAATCGTAGATTTAGCAAAGACTTGCTGGCATTGTCATAAGTCGGAGTTTCTTCAATGACGCCCTCAACTCTTTGTCATAATGTGAATGGTATTGGAAATGGTACTATAATCTGTGTAAAGAAAAAAGGTCATAAAGGCTGGCATAATGATAGGAAGGGTAACTTTTGGTAGCGACAAAGAAGTTAGATAGTAAACGAGAGGCTATGAGATTGCCAGAAGGCAAGACTTGTAACGATTGTGGTTATTTCAAAAGAACTTGTCAGTGGTTATTATCAAGAGAAGGTAATGAGAAAGATTGTGATTGGTCACCAAGTAGATTCGTTCCTTTAACGCTTCGAGGTAATGGTTAATGGGAAAAGGCACACCACGATTAGAGCAACAGGTAAAAGGAATAATTGAATTTGCTAAGGTAATCGAGATGTATGAGGATAAGATTGAATTAAATCAAGATAAAATTGATAGGCTAAAGAAATATGTATTAGAGCATGGATGGGTTCAAAGTCAACTAGAATACAAAGAGAATCAATCTTTTAGAAACTTTCATGAACAGATTAAGAGAATCTTGCTTGATGACCAAATGGAGAGAGAGTAATGACAAGATTCTGTCCTGTTTGTAGAAAAGAATTAACTCCATTCTCACCTAATAATGCTGAGAATTATTATTGTCCACGTTGCAGAGTTGAGATTAGTATTCATATCTATCAGAGGGAATTAGCTTGAATATCTTTGTCAATACTAGACCTTGTGAATTTAACGAGTCTAAAATATCATACTATCAAATCTTACAACTATCACAGAAAAAGGGAAATCCTACGGTAGTGATTAGTTATCCAAAACAAGATAAAAAATCAAGAACCTTGATAGAAGGTCAATTTGCAGATGTTTTCGAAGGTATGGTTATTGATTGTCATAGGACTGATTCGGCTTGAGTACAAAACCGTCAGAAGGGAATCAAGAGCAAATAAAAGATAACATACGAAACTTGAAATGTTTTCATTGTGAATCACCTAATGTTTATTGGCATTATGATTTTCATAGATTCGAATGTGTTGATTGTGGTTCTTATACTGAGATCAATGATAAATATCAAACTAATGTTGTAAAAGGATGCTATATGGCTGGTTGTGTCAAAGTGTTAGGGATGATACACGCCTAATGACGAGTAATAACAAGCGTCTGTGTTACTTGTGTTCTGTAAACGAAGGTACAGAAACTTTAGACTTACCACATGTTAGTATTATTTTCTATCTCTGTAAAGACTGTATGGATAAATTCACAAGTGAGGTATTGGTTTATCCTTGATTACAAAAGATATATCTTGTAAGTATCTTTGTGCTTGTGATTTATGGGAATGTTCTAATGACAATCGGAGTGGAACGTAATGACAAAAGAGAGGTAGTGACTTGAAGCTTTCAATTATTAAATATTATTCTTAACTACAATTAAGAATTTGCGCTACTTGTCTTATTACATCTGGTGATATTCCAGCGTTAACAAGAATATGAGTTACAGTAAAACAAACTAGTACAGGCGCAGAACAATGATGATATTTGTCTATATTACAAGGTGGCGGTGTTGGTGGTGGTGTAGTTCCATGTGGAATTATTTTCTTATGAAGGTTTTGCAGATATGCTTGATATACATATGAACCATGACCACCAGCAAAAGCCTGTTGAGATGTTGAACTAGAAAATATAATTCCGGTAACAGATACTATCATTAAAATTGTAAATAACTTATTCAAGTTAAACCCAACCTTTCCAAAACTCCATTTTTGGATCTTCTGTTTCATCTTCAAAATCAACATGCCAAACATCGTTTATTTTTTCATATATTTTATTCAATTTATCCCTATCAGATAATAACTTAGTATATTAATAAGAATTTGTGTGTCATATTTAGAAATTACACCTAGCCAACTACATTGACTAGTATTTCCGGTACATCACTCGTTGCTATTGTATAACCGCTAGTAGGGAAAGGATCAGGTAATGCAAGCAAACCTGAACCCATTGTGAAAGATACGGTATACATTGTACCGCCATTTGTTGCGCCCATAGTTGAAGGCATACCCAATAACGGGCTTAACGAAGTAAATGGAATAGATCT
>CAYQNM010000056.1:0-2497 GCA_964419015.1 uncultured Candidatus Saccharibacteria bacterium
AGCCCAGTTGCTTCTCGCTGCTCAGGTCATCCTCGTAGCAAAGCAGGTCTTGCCCGAAGTCAGCGACGTAGATCGCCGTGCGCCCGTTGTGTGTGAGCGTCACCGCGCCCATCCCGTTGCTCACCGCCCATGGGGTATCGGCGCGCGCAGGCATGGGCGCTTCGCGGCGACGCGCGTGGCATCTGGATTTCAGGTGGTCCGTTCGTGCGTGGGTGACGGAAAGCGCATTGCCGTCGGCGTCGTACTGTCGCGCAAGCGCTTCGATCTCCGCCGTCGCCGGTTGCAGCGCGCGAACGATCTTCGGGAACCGGGCGGCGAGCACGTCGCGCGACCCCGCGCCGTCAGGGAAGCGATCTGGATCGTGCGGGACGATATATGTCTCCCACCATGCGCGCGACTCCTCGACGAGCGCAGCGGCAAGATCGGGATCACGCGGGACGCGGTAGATGCGCGGGATCTCCTCACCGGGAAACTGCGCGGCTACGTCCGTCTCGTCGAGGTGCGCGATCTCCATTTCGATCTGCACCTGTACCAGATACCACTCGGGCACGCCGTCCGCGCCTTCCTCCTCCGCGCCCCACTTGTCGCGCCCGTGGGGAACCCACTTGACCTGTACGTTGCGCTTGCCGTCGGCGATAGCGTCGAGGTGCGCCCGCAACCACGAGTGCCCCGCATGGATCATCGTGCGCGGCAACTCGACGAGCGCGCCCGTTCGCGCGGCGTAGCGACGGAGAATCACCGGCTCCAATGCCGTGCCCGCCTCCATCGCGAACGACGGCGCCCGCGGCTCGACGATCGCCAGCTTGCGCGCCCACACGTCGAGCGGCTTTTCGTAGGGCGACAGCGCGAGCGCACCGGCTACCTCCGACGCCCCCAGGTACTCGCGCCGCTCGTCGAGCCATTCGGGCGAGCCGTGAACGGGAAGCGTCCCCGTCGCGTCGGTCCCGCTCACGGTTGCCTCGAAGCGGCACGGTGCGCGGCAAGCAAGTGATTGACCGTGATCTCGACGGGGCCGCTATCGTCGACGTGGCGCGTGTACATCGCATCGTCGCCGCTTGGCTGCAACGGGCGCTGCTTGAGGAACGTTGCGCCCATGCGCGCGAACGGTGCCAGCACGTCTTTGAGCGCCGCGATCTCCGCGTCACGCTCGCGCACGGCACGGCGCAGCAACTCATGAGACGCGGCGAGCGCCAATGCGCAGGTGTCCCACTCCATCGAATGCGATAGCGTTCCCTCGCAGTCGCGGATCTCTTGCACCTGTTCGACGGTGAGGACGGCGCTATCCGCATTCATGGTCGCCCTCGACGACGTTGCAGCCGTGTTGCTCCGCGCGCCGCTTCCACGAATCGCGCTCCGCGATCAGCGCGTCGAGGTCGGCGACGGTAACGATCGCCACCACGTCACCGACTGCGAAGCCGCCCGTTTCGAGCGCGCGCTTGAATCCGCTGGCGCTTCCGTCCTCGTCGCGGAGTGAGAAACCGCCGAGTCTCCCGCCCGTCGAGTGAACGATGTGCGCGATCGTCTTTTTCACGACTTCCTCCATTGCGCGCGGTCCCGTCGCGCCCGCGCGGCCTTGCCCCATGCCGTGCGCTTGCCCGTGAGCGACGCGGCGAACCGTTCGCGCATGGGACGGGCGGCCATCTCGCGACGACGGAGCGCGGTCGGAGATTCCCACACCGCAACCGGCTTCGGGCGATCGTCGGAGATCGGCGCGTCCGAGTGGATCGGCGTCGCGCGCAGCGGGTTCGGGCGTATCACGACGCACGCTCCGCGATCTTCGACAGCGCATCGGGCCAATTGTCGTTGAGCGAGATCAGATAGGACCGAATCACGGGGTCTGTGTCTCCCGGATCATCGGTGACGCGTTCGCGGTTGAGGAGATACGAGCGCCAGTCCATCACGCAACCCTGCCCGTCGGTGCACTCGTGATGGCCCGACGAAAGGTGAGCGTTCTCAAACGCGGCAAGCCGCTGTGGGTCGAACGTGGTCATCGTCCATCTCCGTTCTGCGCGTGCACCCACGCCATGTATAGCTCGCGCGCCTTGGCACTGGCCTTGACAGCTGCTCGCAGGCAGGTAGCAACCGACTCGCGCTGCTCTGCATCGGTGAGCTTGAACTGCACCGCGTGCCTGCGCGTGCTTGCCGGAGCGCCCTTTGAACGTGCCATCGGTTGCTATCCTGCACACGCCGGTGATTCATGTCAACCCGAAATCACCACGCACGATCACTTTTTCGGGATCGCAACCTCGCGCACCGACGGCGCTGGCATCTTCTCCTCGATTGCCCCTGCGAACCGAAGGGCCGCCATTACGTCCTCGATCTCCTTGCCGATCGGGATCTCGTGGACCCGGGCGAACGCGCGTGCAGCATCCTTGACGCGTTCCTTCGTGGCGTCCAGGGGACAGGCGGCCGTCGCGATCTCCTTACCGGGCCAAGATGGAAGAGAGGGCACGCAGGAAACCGTTTCCCACGGTGCGCGGCACGATCGTATGCGAGC
>CAYQNM010000057.1:0-2487 GCA_964419015.1 uncultured Candidatus Saccharibacteria bacterium
GCGCCCACCCGACGTCGCAGGCGGGGCAGGCCAGCTGGAAGTACGGGGCCGGGGTGTGCACCTACTTCTTCTTCCGACCCCTCGCGGCGTTCTTGCCCCGCGAGAGGACCCGCAGGTTCGACCGGAGGTTGTTGCCGGTGCGCGAATCCTTGTGGTCGACGACTTTCTTCGACCCCTTCCCCACTTTCTTGGCGGCGGCCTTGTCGCCGAGGGCCTTGGCGCGGTGCTCGTACACCTGCTTGCCCTTGCCCTTGGGGCCGACCGTCTTCCGCTTGTACCCGTCGCCGACGCGGCCCTTGTGGACCGTCTTCCGGGGGCGACCCCCGGTGCCCTTGGCGGGGCCTGGCTTACTTCCGGCCATAGCGGGCCTGCCTTTCCACGAACGCCTTGCGCTCCGCCTCGCGGAAGCGCCTGCGCCGCCGCGCGCGAGCGCGGCTCTCGAACCCGTCCAGCACGATGATGAACAGGGCGGCGAGGACGGACAGAATCCACATCGCCGCGATGAAGACGACCCACAGGGCCGTCAGGACGACCGCCGCCTCGAACAGCCACCGGAGGACGTCGGGGAGGTCCCAGAACCATTCCATCAGAGCTTCACCTTCCGTTCCGCCCCGTAGGGCACCTCGTACAGGTCGTCGCCCATCCCGTGGTCCCGCGCCGCCTCCGAACAGCCGAGGCAGAGGAGGACCTTCGCGATGCAGCCGTCCCCCAGGTCCATCTTGAGGTAGTACCACGCGGTGGCCTCGGGGTGATTTTTACAGCGGATGGTGCGCCTCCTCCCTCACCGCCGCTCCTCCTCCTCGATGACGGCGGAGCGCCACTCCGGGATGCGCCGCCGGTACTTCCGCAGCGTCATCCGCTCGACGAACTTCACGTTGCCGTGGCGGTCCATCTCGCCCACCTCGACGTGGTCACCGTCCGGGTCCTCCCAGACGACCCACACCTCGCACCCGAGCCGCACGAACGAGCGGAGGGTGAGGCGCTGGCCGAGCGGAAGGGGGACGCCCTTCGGCTTGAACTCCTGGATGAGGACGTGGCCGAGCTTCTCGACCACGCAGTCCAGGTCCATCGGGGCCTCCCGGCCCGGCAGCACCTCGGACACCCAGCGGTAGTCGCGCAGGCCGAGGTTCTTCGTCTCGTCGACCGGCGTGCCACACGTCGGGCACCCGCGCAGCGGGTCGTTACTCATCGTCCAGCTCCGGGGTCCACCCGGTCTGCATGATGAGCTTCGTGAACATCGCGCGCTCCTCCTCGGAGAGCGGGATGGTCGGGGCGCCGGACGGATGCGGGTCCGGCTTGTCGCCGGGCTTCGGGACCGTCCACTTCTCGCGCGGCGGCGACAGGAAGCGCCAGCACCCGTAGAGGAACAGCAGGTAGGCGCCGAGCGCAATCCAGATTGGGACCATGTCCACCCTGGTCATCCCTCCCCTCCGATGTCCTGCCACTCCGCGTACACGGGCTCCTCCTCGTCGACGTTGCAGGGCAGCTCGTCGTCGAAGTACCCCTCGCACACCCAGAAGCCGCCGCAGGTCGACCAGCGCGCGGGCTTCCCGTGCGTCGTGCAGGTCGTCTCATTCTCCATCGTCGAACTCCTCCGCGTCATCGAGCAGGACGTCCACGAGGGACGCGCCGCTCTTCCCGGCCCACGATTCCGTGACGACCGGCTCGAACACGAGCGGGACCTTCAGGTCGAACCCGTGGCCCTCCTCCATGCACTTCTGAAGCTCCGGGAGCATGTGCGGGTCGGCGTCGAACAGCCACAGGCCCGGGTGCTCCCAGATGACCTCGTCGTGGACCTGGGCGAGCATCTTCAGCTCGGGGAACGCCTCGTCGGCGCGGACCATCGTGCGCCGGAGGATGTCCGCCGCCGTCCCCTGGATGATGGCGTTGACCGCCTGCCGCTCCCCGTACCCCACGGCCTTCCAGTTGGCGGTGTCCTTGAACGCGCCCTTCAGCCGACGGCGCCTCCCGCCCATCGTCCGCACGCTCCCCTTGCGCTTCGCCAGCTCCTTCTGCCGCTCGTTCCAGCGGAAGAGGACGCGGTAGTGGCGGCGCATCGTCTTCAGGTACTCGTCCGCCTGCTCCGGCGTCGTCGGGAACCCGAACAGCGAGAGCGTCTGGGCCACCTTCTTCTTCCCCGCGCCGTACCCCATCGCGTAGTTCAGCTGCTTCGCCGCGTCGCGGTACGAGAGCGCGGCGCCGGGTGCGATTTCCTTCGGGTCGACGTCGCCGAAGATGGCGTGCATCGTCTCGACGTGCGGGTCCTTCCCCTCCCGGAACACGCGGAGGAGGTGCGGGTCCTCGGACACCGTCGCCATGATTCGCATTTCGAGCTGGTCGTAGTCGCCGATGACGAACGAGCCCTGGTACAGCTGGCGGATGCGCTTCCCGAGCGCGCCGCGCGACGGCTGGTTCTGGAGGTTCGGCCCCGACGACGACAGCCGCCCGGTGACGGTGCCGGTCTGGTTGAACGAGCAGTAGATGCGC
>CAYQNM010000058.1:0-2468 GCA_964419015.1 uncultured Candidatus Saccharibacteria bacterium
CTTCGCCACCTTCGGGAAGACCCGGAGGTACGTGGTCAGCACCTTGTTCGTCTTCCGCCACCCGGTGCACAGCTCGTGAACCCACGGGTCGGTGCCGTGGTAGTAGAGCAGGTCGGGCGACGCGATGGACGGGTACTTGCTCGGCTCGCCGGTCACCTTGTTCACGGTGTGCGGCGTCGGCTTCAGGCCGCGCCCCGGGAGGGAGTAGTAGCCGTTGATGTAGTCGCGGCCCACGCTCTCGACGGTGTAGTTCGACGGGAGCAGGTCGACGATGTGCCACTGATACTCGTCGTCGCCCAGCTCGACCTTGCCGACGTCGTACTCGCCGGGCTCGCAGTCCTCGTGTTCCCCTGCGACGCAGGACTTGTACGCCTCAACGACTTCCTTCGGGCCAAGGCGCGCGGGCCAGAACATCACGCGCGAGAAGAGGTACTGGCTCATCTGCTTCTGGCTGTTGAGGTTGAACCCCTCGGGCAGCCCGGCGTCGGCAAGCAGCTTGACCTTTTGACGTTCCGCCTCCGGTTCCAGCTCTTGCGTCAAAACGTCAACGTCTTCGAGGTTGATGGGCAGGCCCCGGCGCTCCATGCGGAACAGGACGCCCGTGTAGGGCACCTCCTCCTCGCGCCAGTAGCGGTCCCAATCGGACTCCACCATCCACTCCAGCAGCGCCTTCGTCAGCGCGCGCTGCGCCTCCACGTCGCGGACGTTGTACGCCAGGAACTCCGCCCACTCCGGCCCCATGCGGTCGAGCGTGAGGAAGTCGGCGAGCGGGATGAACCGGCCGTCGGCCGTCTCGAACATGATGTCGCCCGAGCGGCGCCGGAGGCGCTTGTCCATGTCGATGCTCGCGTACCGCCACGTCAGCCAGTCCAGGTCGAGCGGCGTGTTCTCGTTCAGCACCCACGCCATGACCTTCGTGTCGAGGACCGGCCCGGCCACCTCCAGCCCGAGGTCCGCCATCTGGTGGGCGTCGTGCTTCGAGTGCTCCGACACGGCCACGCCCGGGTCCGCGAGCATGTCGCGGAGCGGGTCACCGTACTCCTCGATGTCGAGGTCGGTCAGCGTCGTGACCGGCGAGTCGTCGAGCGCGTAGCCCGCGATGAGCAGCGGGCCGTCGACGACGTTCTCGACGTCCAGGTACAGGATGTGGTCCCACTTCACCTTACGCGTCCTTTTCCAAGAGCCAGCGCGCCATCACCGGGTTCTCCCGGAGGGCGATGAGGAACCAGCTCGCCATCTCCTCGACGACCAGCTCCTCGGTCTTCTGGCTGAACCGACGGTGGAACCCTGCCTTCCGCCACAGGTGGTGACCCAGCTCGTGCATCAGCGTCCGGCGGGCGCCGAGGCGCGACGTGCTCGTCTCGACGACGATGGTCGGCCCCTGCTTCGCCTTCGGGTAGTAGTACCCGCCGAGGGCGTAGCCCTGCGGAAACTGTCCGAGCCCTTCCTTCCACTCGACGTGGACCTGCTCGCCGTCGACGCGGATACGGCGTGGCTTACGCGCTCGCATCAGGCTTCGGGCTTTCCCACACGAGGTTGTTCGGCCACCGCTGAGCGATGCAGCCCGGGAGCTTGCAGTAGGGCGGACCGGCACACTGCCACCGCGGGTCCATGCCGGTGTTCTCCAGGTAGGCGTCGATGAGCCACTGGTCGACGGGCGCTCCGCCGAACACGCTCTCGAACGTGTGCGTCTTCCCGGTGTCGACGTCGGTCCACGGCTCCGGCCACAGCGGGAACGCGTCGAGCCCCGCCTTGAACAGGTGGAGACGCGGGCGCAGGAACGTCAGCACCTCGTCGTCGTCCCAGATGAGCGGGCGCTTCGCCTTCTTCATCTTGCCCTTGGCGTTGATGAACTCCACGGTCCGCTCGACCATGATGATTTTCGGCACCTTCGGCCCGATGTACACGATGACCGCCTGGCGCGCGGGGTACTCGCGCGGGTCGAACGGCAGCGGCGGGTTGTCGATTTTCCCGCGAGCGTCATCCCACGCGTACCACCGCTCGGCGTGCCGGGCGATGAAGGCGTTGACCATCAGCTGCTCGGTCTGGTGCCGAAACGGGGAGCCGAACGACGGCACCCCCGAGATGTCGGTCGGGACCTTGTAGTCGAAGATGGTGTCCATCGTCAGCAGGTCCGGCGAGCAGGACAGGTCGATGCCGTCCACCTTCAGCGCGAACCCGAACTCCGCGATGGCGCCCTCGCGCGCGTACTGCTCCAGCGTGCGGTGCACCATCGTGCCGCGCAGGGGGATGTACAGGTTGTCGAGGTGGTCGATGAAGTCGGTCTTGCGCTTGATGATTTCGGCGCGCGCGTCGCCGCCGGTCAGCGCCGTCGTCGAGATGCGGTCGCCCCGCTCCTGGTACTCGCCCATCACGGCCCGCACCATCTCGTACGTCCACGGCGCCCACTTGGGGGACGGGTTGTTCGCCCTCTCCATCGCATCCTCGACGGTGAACCACGTCGGGAG
>CAYQNM010000059.1:0-2122 GCA_964419015.1 uncultured Candidatus Saccharibacteria bacterium
ATATTCGCCACCGTCTCTTCCATATCAACCACCATGCCTCGGCGCAAGCCATTGGAAAGCGCACTCCCAGCACCGATGATCTCGGGATTCGGCGACTCGCGCGAGACTTGGGCGATGATCGCCTTAATATGGGAGTTGCCGATGTCTATGCCCGAAATAATGCTGGTAGATGCCATGATAATTGTGTTCGGGGTCCTGTCCCTCCTCACCCCCAGAGTCCTCAGGTCATACCTTCCGGTCCCTGGGGGTCCCCCAGTCGGGCCACCCCTCACGACTGGCTTATTAGCCGGTTATGATTCAAGTTTTTCCAGAATCCTGCCTTCGAGAGCGGACATTTGTTCGCCCCGACGCCGAAGAGTCGGGGTCCCGACCGAAGCGTCGGGATGATCATAGCCAAGGAGATGGAGCGCGCCGTGGACAGTGAGCCACGCCATCATGCGCTTGAACGGGATACCCTCTCGCTCTGCTTTTGAACGCGCGTAGGAAGGACAGATAAACATGTCGCCCGAACCACTGCTAGTATATCCTTTCACCGGCATTTCGCCTAGGGGAAATGAGAGTACGTCCGTCACGGCGTCTTTTCGCCGGTGAGTGCGATTAAGATCGCGGATCCGTTTTTCCCCCACCAAGGTCACGCTGACTTCCCACGGATCTGTGGTTTGCGCGACGGATGCTGTCGCCTCCAGCGCACGGCGAAAAAACCGCTCCGAAACGGCGCGGTCCGTGGTGAGATTGCGAAACACGAGATCAACCATATTGGCAAATGTACCACAGACCTTTCAAATGAGCCAGGTTGTATAAAAACTAGGGCCCGGATTTCTCCAGGCCCTTGTGAGAAGTTACGATTTCATACCATCTATCCCATCGAGCAAGGTGTAAGTGTTCGAGCAATTGGCCCCCAACACTCTATGTTGTGGTTGCGAACAGCGATACTGTTAAGCCGCTTCAATATCGGGGGAACTGGATAGCAATAAAACTCAATCCCCATCATGACCGCCTCATCTATCTGCTCTGAAAATCCCGAAAAGGAAAGGATAAATGACCCACTCCGCACAGCCCCGCCCCATTGGTTCGCATTTGGGTTACGGCTCTCGAAGCTTGTCTCATGTTCCGGGTGCGTGGCCAGTCGCTGCGCCTTTTCCTGACAGTAGAAAAGATGCTTTTGAGCCTTCTCGATCGGCACTCTGCCGATGATTGTGATGGCGAGAGGGGAACCCGTCGTTACCTCGGCAATACAAAAGTACCCACCGGACCCTTCGTTCCAATCGGGACGATCCCGAAAGCTCCCCAATGATCCCCTGACGATATGTTCGGCAGCTTCGACAAACGCTCGAATATATCCCGAATCGAGCGCGAGAATGGTTTCCACCACACGCATCTCCCTTACTTCCACCACACATGTTCTCCTTGTTTCTGATGAATTTATATATCACAAGTAACCGCCTATGTCAAAAACAAAAGCTCCTTTCTTGGAGCTTTTGTTTTATAAAAGGACCGCTTATCCGTTTCTTGTTTATTTGATTCCCATCTCTTCTTTTACGATGTCGCTGACGAGCGTGCCGTCGGCGCGGCCCTTGACCTTGGGCATGACGGCGCCGATGACTTTGCCCATGTCCTTGGGACCCTGCGGGTTGACCGCGGCGATCGCTTGTTTCACCTCGGCGCGGATCGCGTCCTCCGACATCTGTTCAGGCATGTAGTGCATCAGTACCGCAAGCTCCTGCTTTTCACCTTCGGCGAGTTCGGGACGGCCAGCTTTCTCGTAGGTCTCGATCGCTTCCCTGCGCTTTTTGATCTCCGATTGGATCGCTTCGATAGCTTCATCGTCGCCAAGCTCTCCGGCTTGGCCGGTTTTGGCGCGCTGGGCAAGCTCGCGATTCTGGATGACCGCCAGGATCATGCCGATCGTCGTGCGACGCTGGCTGTCGCCCGCCTTGAGTGCGGCCTTTAAATCATCTTTGAGTTGTGTTTTCAATGACATTGGATGGGGGTGGTTAGAATTTATCGGTTTGCCCGAGACCGAGGCATGAGCGAGGAGCGAACCGAGCCGTATAGGCATACGGCGAGCAAGCGAGCGAAGGCGAGCAAGCGAGCGAAGGCGAGCAAGCGAGCGAAGGCGAGC
>CAYQNM010000060.1:0-2104 GCA_964419015.1 uncultured Candidatus Saccharibacteria bacterium
TCAATGAATTTATTCTCCTTTGCTTGTACTAGGTCAGGGTTTTGTTCAATGTAAGTAGTAGTAACTTGTAGGCTCTTATGTCTAGCTTTTTGCATGATATCTTTAACAGTAAAGTTACCACTATCAATTAACCAAGTTAGAAATGTATGCCTGAATGTATGTGTTCTACCATTCATCAATAAATTACACCAATGCCATGCCCAAGACCTAGTAATAGGAAATATCCTCTCATCAGGTTTGAAACTCTTTGAAAATTCCAATAGATCTTTATATACACTTTCTTGAATCCAAGCATCAACAGGTATGCGGTACTTCCCTAGACCATGACACTTTGCACAATTAGGATTAGATGATTCTAGTTTCATTGGTCTAAATTTCCACTTGGAACATTTACAACGCTTGATACCACCTTTAGTAACTTCAAGCCTAATCTTACCATTCACTAGCATCTTAGGCGTAATCTGTAGTACTTCACTAATACGCATACCACCATAAAGCAAGACCTCAAACATTAATCTGATATGTTTGTGTGACATCTTCTTGCTTTTTATCTTGGGTATATCATCAAGAAACTGTTTGAATGTTTCATGCTGTAAGTAGAGATTGTTACCCATTTGTTTTTCTAAGTGGTCTAGACTTAATAAACATTTGCTGAGAAGTGTTTAGTTAACCTTTTTCTAGGCACGCTTTTATGATATTAATGTTACAAGATAACATACATGAAAAGCTACACTCTCACATACAGACCGCCAACCTTATAATATATAATGTTATACACAAAGCTATACAAATGGTCACACCAGCGTTAATTGATCTAAACATCCTTGCATTGAAGCATCTTGATAGAGCTTACTTTGCTCTAGCACATCAAGATTATAGTGCTTGTACTGCATCACTTCATTCTGTAAACGCATGTCTTAAAGATGGATATCGTGTTGAGTTTGATAGCGATAAGTATGAGAAGCTAACTGCACATCCTACAAAGATATTCTGTACTCCTTGCGGTAAAGAGTATAACAGAGATGATATCAAGACGTGGCAGATGTTACTTCCTTTAGTAATGCAGATAGGTTCAGGTTCAAAGACTACAAAGGTATGGTCATGTACTGAATGTAAAGCTACTAATGTTTTATCAGAATCAAAGATAGAGAAGCAAAGACTAGAAGAACCATTCTTTCTAAAAGTTGTTCCATTCCCACCATCGATGAAACAAGATGCAGGAGATAGAACAACATTTCATCTTAAATACAAAACATGGTTTGGTATGGCAGTATCAGAACTAACAAGACAGATATCACAATTAAGATGGGATAACCACAGACCAGGAGATCAAGAAGGAATGGATGAAATGCAAGAACAGATACTAGCTACGTTGGATAGTAAATATTAGAAATGGTATTTAGTTACGAATGTTTTCAAAGTGAGCATGAATTTTGTAGAGTACCAAATTGTATTTGCTCATGTCATAAGAGGTTTAAAGGTCAATGCCAATAGAACAAAAAGTAATAACAATAGGTGGACAAAAGGAAGAGTTCTTCAAACCCATTACTACAAAATGGAAAGGCGTAGAGATGATACGCAATCATACACCAAAGACAGCTATACATTCCATAGTACAATATGCCAAAAGATTAGACTATGTTAAGATAGGTATTGTAGGAGATCCGCACACAGGCAAAACAACACTAGCTAAATTTTTGGCGCATTTCTTACATTTGATGTGTCTGGATCTTTTAGGCATTACTTATGTAGTAAAGATATTCACAAGAGATGAATTATTAAGTTTCAAGAAAACAATAGAATCGTTACCACCAGCTAATTACATCTTCATATTCGATGATGTATCTTGGATTGAGAAGGAAGGAACACCACAACAGATTAACGAATTAAAAGCTGGTGAATCAATGATACGACACTTCAAGGATAAGAAAGATGTTAAAATAATCCAGATAGATAACTATCACTATACCAAAGCTGAAAACAAATATTTGAGACAATCCCATTTCAAGATATTTACTGCGATAGGTTCAGAAGAAGAGGATAACATAAATTCAATAACAAAAAACTCTAATCCGTTTATCATATCACAATTTGCCAAATTACA
>CAYQNM010000061.1:0-2086 GCA_964419015.1 uncultured Candidatus Saccharibacteria bacterium
GGATACCGGCGGTTTCGCTGCCCGCGTTCGAGGACGAAGGTTGCGACGACCACGAAAGGAACCCCGTGAGCGACGACAGCAAGGTACCGACAGCGGCCCCCGTGTGCTGGATTCAACCCGGCGGCGACATCCTGCCAGACGACCAGGAGTGGCGGACGGACGGCCATGGAAGCTGGTACCTCGCCACGAAGCTCTCGACGACCGCCGGCCTCGGCATCCCCGGCGACCTGTTCGAGTGCGAGTGCTCCCACCCGAACGCGCACCCTCACGCCCATGAGTCGGACTGCCCGGTGCTCATTGGCTGGCGGCGGGCGGGCGACACAAGGAAAGGATAGGAACCGATGAGCATGATTCCACCGCGCCCGCCACGTCGAGGCATGGCCGAACCGCTCGCCATCGCCCTGGAGATGCACATGAAGTCAGCGAAGGAACAAGACGAACTGGTCGCCGCCCTCCGTGCCAGGCTGGAGAGGGCAGAGGGGTTGCTGCGGAAACTAACCGGCGTCGCGTCGGGTTGGAACCGCCACAGCGCGCACTGTACCTGCGCCGGCTGCGACACCGTCGACGAGGCCCGCGCCTTCCTCGCTCCTACCCCACCTGAGCCGCCCCTCGCAGCCGCCGTGCCCCTCAAGGAGCCGACGTGCGGGACGTGCAAGCACCCGGTTCACCTGAACGCCTGCCCCAATCCGTACCGCAGCTACGACGGCAGGGTCATCATCGAGGGCTGGCTTTGCGGCTGTCCCGAGCGCGGCCCCGACGTCCCGCGCACCCCTGAGGTAACCCGATGAGCGACCTGACGACACATCCGATACAGACCGAATGCTGCGGGCGAGGCGGCGCCGCTCCGCAGGCGGTGACGATGCGAGCTTACGAGGTCTACACCGCCGTCTACGGCAAGCAGGAGGCATTGGTCACGGGCAACTGTCGCGGCGGTTTCGGCGTCGGCGAGTTGATCGCGTTCCTTTACGCGCACTCTTTCCCGCGCGAGGAATGGCGTAAGCGGGTAGATGAGGCAATGACCGGCCTGAGGCTTGGGCGATGAGCACCGACTACGACAAAGCGGTCCACAACATGATGGTTGACGAGAAGGAGCGGCTGCAACGCGACCTCGCCACCGCCCGCCAGCGCATCGCCGAGCTGGAGCACGATCTGCTCACGGTTCAGTCAGACGAGACCAGGACCGCGCGGGCGGTGTTGACCGAAGCAAATAAGAAGCTCGCCGAGCTAGAAGCAGAGCTCCGACGCGTCCGCGAAACAGCCCGCAGTACAACAGAAGGCCACGCGTCTTTATTCGCAGAGAGGGAACGGCTGGGGGCGAGAATCAGCGAGCTGGAAGCAGAGAGGGACTCCGCGAGGCAGGAGGCGGGCAGCCTACAGGGCGAACTGAAACGCACGCAGGAACTGCTCGCCAGGCCGTCCGAGGAGATGGCCGACGACGAGATTGCGCAGGCGCTCTGTGCGCTCTACGTGCGGGCGCTGGTCAAGCGCGGCGTCGCCCCATGGATAGACGAACTGGGGTGGGCCATCGTGGCAGGGTGCAAGCAGCACGGGATTCCCGTCGAAGAATTACAGCGATCGATCAACGCCAAGTACGTCTCACTGGGAAAGGGGCGGCTATCGCAATGACCCATCTCGAAGCTCTCACGTTCATCCGCGACCGATACGTCAAGAAGCTCGCCGGCAAGGACAAGCCCGTCTGCACCCTGTGTGGTCGTGACGACGGCACCCACGACGAGGAACGCAATTGCGGCATCGCCGCCGCTGCTCTAGATAGCGGTACGCCGACGCCGAACTACGGTTGCAAGCACGGGGAGATTGGGCAGTGCTCGGCATGCCAGAAAGAAATGGACGCCGCCACCCCAGCCGCTCCCATGTGTGCGCCCTGGTGTGGGAAGTCGTCGGAGCGCGCTGAGCCTTCGCCGTGCGGGCCGGAATTCATGCGCTGCAAAGTGGGCCGGACGTCGGGGCGTTTAGCGGCATGGACGTGTTTCTGCTCGCCCGCCTGCCGCGACGCCGGCCGCCCCCTCCACCCCACCACCCCCACTCCTACGGAGGACCGATGACGCTACTTCAGGCGCTTGAGCAC
>CAYQNM010000062.1:0-2032 GCA_964419015.1 uncultured Candidatus Saccharibacteria bacterium
CGGGGAACTGTTGAAGACCCTGTGAGCGTCTTCCGACGCCAGACGTTCGTGAAAGAGACTTTCTAGGAGTTTCGCAGCCGGAGCCACGTTTTCCTGAGCCGTCCCCCAATCGCTCACGAACGTTTGGCGGCGGGAGCCGCCTTGCTTAAAAGGGTTTTTCCTCCGTCTTCGCAGCACCCGTAACAACGGACAATTCGTAGTCAGGATACTTCGTGCCGTTGTCCAAGCACTTCACCTGCACGACGGTCATGCCGGGGATGATCGAATCGTTCAGGGATTTCACGCAATCGTGGAAGGCGAAGCCCGTAAAGGTCAGTTCTTCTCCGGTGTCGGCGTCCTTGCCCTTGTGCTGCGGCATCGTCCTATCCTTGTTCACGCCGTACTTGAAGGGCGTGTATTCGGTCAGGATGACATTGGCCGACGACCCCGGTGCTACGGTCTTTTCGACGCTCGATCCGTCCGCCATCTGTTCCTCATTAAGATAACCCATACGGTTCAGTTAAGATTTCTCAATCGGTTTATTAGCTTCTTGAAGTTCGCGCCACCGGCGTCCACAGTCAGCACACAGGTCTTTGCCGCCCTCTTTCTCCGTCGCGGGGCACTCCTGACCTTTGAGGCGGCAGTTCTCGCACTGGACCACGACATCTTTTCCGCTGTTCAGCCATTCCCTCAATTTCTTACCAGTTTCTTCCGTGATTCGGAAGGGGAGCGGTTCAGAGAAAAGGGCGGTTCGATCCTTCGACGCCTTGGCGTCATGTTCGGCGTCCGTATCAAGGACCACCGTGAACTCGAAGTCCATACCTTCGCGCTGAATAGGTGCCATGCCTACCTTCTTGGGGACCATGACTTTAACTCCGTGGCGGTTGCTTTCTTCCGTCAGGACGTACTCGACCTTCGAGCGCATCGTGGCGATGATGTGGCACTTGGACTGTAGCATCGCTTCAATGAGCTTGTTATGGAGCGGGGTAACGTGCCGCCAGGCCGTGTAACTGTTCTTGTCCTTGTCGGCCCACTTGCCCTGCTGATCGAGGATGCCTCCTTCGCCAGACCAAGCGTGCGTAAGTGAATCTATGATGATGTTATCGTACCCGGCTTCCTCGGCGGCTTTGATACCGTCGATGTACTTCTGGCAAGTGAAAGGGGCGTTCAGCTGGAGGATGTCGTATTCAAAACGGTTTGCGTACAGGTCGCCGGAGCCATTTTCAGAGTCTAACAGGGCGGTCTTGCCACCCAAGCCCTGCGCCAGAACTAGCGAGCTATACGTCTTGCCACTTCCTGCCGGACCGCACAGGCCGAGGCGGAGCTTGGCTTTTGATCGTTCAGCCTTTCGGAATAGGGTCATACTTTGTTCAGTCTAGCGAATTGTTTGTGAAGTTTCTTGGCCGCTCTGTTGTAGGCTCTGGCGGCTTCCTCAGCGGTATGGAAAGTGCCAACGCAGTAGGGCTTTTTATTCACCTGTATTCTTGCGCGAAATCTTTTCCCGGTGCGGCTGAATGAAACTCCTTTAAAGCCTGTCGGACTATTTCTGTTTAACCCTCTGTTTAAGGAATTTTCATTCTTTGTACAGATGCGAAGTTGTGACCGGCGATTGTCGAGAGTTTCGCCCCATCTGTGATCGACCCGTTTTCCCTTGGGGCATTTCATTACTTCATTGTGCATCTGAATTTGCTTTGGTCCTTTCTCACCCTTTTTCTGGCTCCTAGTTGCGTAGAAAGTTCTAGTATGGGGAGAGAAACGTGCAAACCATTTATACTTGTTCAATTTTTCAAAGTCCCTATCGTCTACCTTTGCGTACTTTCCTTGTGTCAATTGTATCCGTTTCATGCGGTCATAAGACAGAAAGACCCACGGATGCGTCTGGTGTCCTTGGAGGGTCACCATAAATATCTATGGGTCTTTCTGTCTCTCCAAGGATTAGTTGTCCGTCCATTTTATCGGTTCCCCGGCGGGCGTCAAGTACACGTCCGATGCACGATATCCACAGCCTCCCCGAACGAAACCCCATCGAGGGCGACGACGAACGAAAATATGT
>CAYQNM010000063.1:0-2020 GCA_964419015.1 uncultured Candidatus Saccharibacteria bacterium
ACCAGCCGCCGTGCCAGCCCGCTGAGTTTTATTTGTGCGCTTTGCGTCGCCATAGTGGACTAATAAATCTGCCGTATTGAGTTAACTGTTGTACCACCGACAACCGTAGCCCGGAAGTACCGGGAAGATAGTTATGTGATTCGTGATCGGTATTCAGGTTTTGCACTGTCTTATATCGAGTGCTCGGAAGAAAACTAAAGCGCTATAAATGCGTGCACGTCACAGAATCTGTGCAATATGAATCTGGTCAGATTAGGAGTCGTATTTACAAACAAAGGTAATGAATAGTTCCCAGCGTTCGGAACAATCCCTACCCGTCTTCACTTTACAGAGATCGTTATGCAGTCCTGGTAGGTGCTATTTACATAGTAGACTAGTAGGCAATTTACGATTTGGTGCATGCGGCCTTGCCGCTGGCGATGACACAAGTGAGTACTACAGTTGATTTGACTTTGTTTTTTCCGGTGGCAGTTGCCGTATAACCCGTGGCAGTGACTGAGGCGGGAGCGATCACGTATTTGAAGTTTTCCGACCCGGTCGCCTCGGCACGTACCCATAAATTGCCGCCGTTGGTTTCGAGGGTATTGGTAGCGCCGTCGGAGGTGCCTGAGAAATACGCGTTATTTTCTAGAAAATATTGCTGCTCAGCGGCATTAAGTGCATATAGGTTATTCCAGCCTTCGGTGAGGCGGCCGGTTTCGATGTACCCGGTATAGGCAGGCACCGCGATAGCTGCGACTACTGCGAGAATGCCGACTGTTATCATAACCTCAACTAAGGTAAAGCCTTTCATTTGCGCTAGCTTCATAGGTATCCTCCTTTACTAGTCCGATTGCATCGAATTTACTCAGCTTAATCTAAAAACGATTTCAAGATCGTGCCGTAGTCAACATGCGGTGACTTAATGTCTATTCAATTGAATAGCTATGTCATAAAGAAAAAAGGACCTGTGGTTATGTTCCACAAGTCCTATCTGTCAGTTAGCTGTGAGATATTCCATTTTCTAGAAGTTCACTGCACGCAATGCTATAAAGATCATTCCGGAGTGAATGTTGATCCTGGTAAAGCAGCGCCAGGATAATCCGCAGCAACAGTGCCTGTGACAGCGGTGGTATTGATAGTAACCGCGGTGCCAGGTACTGGGCAGCCTACATATGGGGCGGCAGCACCTAAACCCACAACCCCCACTTGTCCTGCAACGCCAGACGCGGCCCCTACGTAAGCAGGTGAACCGTTCGAGCCTACAGCTTGCTTACCGCCAGTGTTAAGTTGAGCAATCAGAGGAGAGCAAGTACCACCAGCAGCGATTTTGGCAGCTTCGCCTTTTGCCAAGCGCAAGGCTACATCAGCATTTTCTACCAGGCCTGCGATCTTGCTTTGTTTGATGTATCCAGTATATGCGGGGATGGCGATGGCCGCCAAAATGCCGATGATCGCGACCACGATCATCAATTCAATCAGGGTAAAACCCTTTTGCACGCGTTTCATTGTGAGTGCCTCGGTGGTGTTAAAGTTGTTTGCAAACAGGGTAAGTGCTTATGACACTTACCCGAGGTGCAAGATCGTCCGGCTAAATTTTATTCCGGAGTGAATGTTGATCCTGGTAAAGCAGCGCCAGGATAATCCGCAGCAACAGTGCCTGTGACAGCGGTGGTATTGATAGTAACCGCGGTGCCAGGTACTGGGCAGCCTACATATGGGGCGGCAGCACCTAAACCCACAACCCCCACTTGTCCTGCAACGCCAGACGCGGCCCCTACGTAAGCAGGTGAACCGTTCGAGCCTACAGCTTGCTTACCGCCAGTGTTAAGTTGAGCAATCAGAGGAGAGCAAGTACCACCAGCAGCGATTTTGGCAGCTTCGCCTTTTGCCAAGCGCAAGGCTACATCAGCATTTTCTACCAGGCCTGCGATCTTGCTTTGTTTGATGTATCCAGTATATGCGGGGATGGCGATGGCCGCCAAAATGCCGATGATCGCGACCACGATCATCAATTCAATCAGGGTAAAACCCTTTTGTA
>CAYQNM010000064.1:0-2010 GCA_964419015.1 uncultured Candidatus Saccharibacteria bacterium
GATTTCCAATACGCTCTATGTACAACAGAAGGGCAACGTCGGCATCGGCACCACCCTGCCTCTTACCAAATTCAACGTCAAAGGCGGCACCGCATCGGTCTCTGCCCAAGTTGTTACGAATGCTTTGAATGTAGCCCTCGCCAACGCCGCAACCGTAGCGTATTCCAGATTTGGGACGAGCACGACGACACACTCGCTTTCGGCAAGCAGTGATCTTCTTATTGCTGGCAGTGTGGAAGTTGATAGCCCCGCATATTTTGATTCCTTTGCTTCTGTTTCCTCCAATCTTGAGGTTGTCGGCTATGCCTCGGCATCCAAAGCCTTCGGTGCCGGGTTGAGCAACTGCAGTTTGAGTACGCAGAAGCTCCTGTGGTCGTCGTCGGGCGTCTTTTCCTGTGGCACAGATGCGGGTTCTGCAGGAGCATCGAACCTGCAAGTCAGCGAGGGTACAACGAAAATCCTTGCTTCGGTGGCGACGATTTCATTCGATGGAGGACATTTCAACGCGACAGCATCGGGCTCCAACGCAGTCGTGGTGCGTTTGGATTGGACGAATGGGCCGGCATCGCGCTCGGCGAATCAGACGATCGGCGGGTTCTGGAATTTTACCGGCAACGCTTCGGTGTCGTCTAATTTTGAAGTCCGGGGCGGTACGGCGTCCATTTCCAACACGCTCTTCGCGCAAAATAGCGGCAATGTCGGTATCGGCACGACGAGTCCCGGGGCGAAACTCGACGTGATCGGCGCGGCCTCGGTGTCATCCAACTTTGGCATCAACTCCAACAAGTTCTATGTTGATGCTTCCAATGGTCGAGTTGGCATCAACACCAAGAATCTCACGGAGGCGCTTGAAGTTGCCGGCAATGCATCAGTCTCCGGCAACGGGTATTTTCTGGGCAACATTGGCATCGGCACGACGAGTCCTGTGACGAAGCTTGAGATTCAGGGAACGGCTTCATCGGCCTACCTTCTGACAGGAAACACTCTCCAGGCTGGGGGATATTCTAGCGCGGCTTATAACCGGTTCGGAACGGCGGCGACAAGTCATAGCAATTACGTCACGACAACCAATGATGTGCTGGTCTCCGGGGATCTGGAGGTGGATTCGTCCGCGGCCTTTGACAGTCACGTTGCCATCGGAGATGCGACCGATGGATCGGATGTTGTTACCATCAACGCGCAGATCAAGTCGCATCTCATCCCGTTTGATAATGTCCGCGATATTGGCTCGAGTGCCAACCGTTGGCGCAATCTCTATGTTGATACCGCCAACATCACCAGTTTGACGGCGGCATCCACGTCTATTGCCGGCACGAACGCGAGCGATTTTCTCATTAATGGCGACAATACAACCGGTGATACTGAAAATTCGTCCATCACGTTCGAGCGCGGATCTCCGACGACGAACGCCGCGCTCCAATGGGATTCGTCGAACAAGCGTTTTAATTTCAACTTTCCGATTTTTGTGCAAACATCCGATGCTAGCGAAACGGCGAATAATTTTACAAAGCTCACCTTAAAAGGTACGTCGAACCAAGTCGCGATCGATTACCTTGAAATTCAGAATATGAATGGGAATCGACTCTTTTTGGTAGAGACTGGTGGGGGACTGGTCGCCTCCGGATCGCTGCAAGCGGGCGGAGCGGGTGTTGCGACGGTTTCATATTCCCGCTTTGGAACCGACGCCACGGGTCACAGCCTGTCGGCGGCGAGCGACGTGCTGGTCTCTGGGAAATTCGAAGTTGACGGGCAAACATTTCTTGACTCTCATGCATCGGTATCGGGCAACTTTGAGATAGGCGGAACAGCATCAGTATCCTCGAATTTCACAGTAAACGGCACGGGTTCGTCTTCATTCGCCGGGTCTTTGAATGTCTCAAAGGGCCTTACGGCGAATTCATATCAGGGCGGGGGACTCTCGCCATGCGTGAGCGCCGGAAATGTTCTTCGTTTCGCCTCCGGCCTCTTCTCCTGCGCCATCCTTGCTGATGCGGATATCCCAGATACCAT
>CAYQNM010000065.1:0-2003 GCA_964419015.1 uncultured Candidatus Saccharibacteria bacterium
TCATGCTCGAACGCCGGGACCGGCTCATGCGCCTTGGCTTTCGGGACGGCGGCGTCCATCCCTGATAATACCTTCCCGGCCGCCCTTGCGGCCGGGTTTTTGTTTTTTCCTGGATGCTTGAAAAAAGCAGCGGGTACTGTATGGTGGAGAGAAGGTACCTTGACACAAGGAGCGAGGATGAGAATCGTACTTGTTCCAACACTTTCAGGAGGATTCCGTGAACATAACGTTGCTTAGGCCTCCGAGCCTGTTGACGGCGGGACAGATTTCATTGAGTCTCACGCCGCCTTTGGGTATGGCCTATGTTGCTGCAAGTCTCCTGAAGGCCGGCCACAAGGTGCAAGCTATCGACGGCGTGGGCGAAAACGTTTTTCAGTTCGTACCGTATGGCGGTTCGTTCCAGCTGTACGGCCTCGGGCTTCGGGAAATCGTTGATCGCATTGACATCAGTAGTGCTCTCATTGGTGTCTCTGCTATGTTCTCGCATGAGTGGCCGCATACGCGTCAGCTCATCACGATGGTGCGACAGCGCTTTCCGCATACGCCAATCATTATTGGCGGAGAACATGCCACGGCGCTGTCGCGGTTTATCCTAGAAACAACACCCGAGGTCGACTACTGTGCGCTCGGCGAAGGAGAAGATGTTGCGGCTGACCTAGCTCACGCACTCGAACGTGGAGATCCACCGGATCGTGTGGCCGGGTTGGCCTACCGTCAGGCGGGCACGATCCATACCAATGGGTTGCGTCCGCGTCTGCGTCAGGTGGACGATATACCGCTTCCTGCCTGGCACCTCTTTCCACTCCACAACTATCTGGACAACGGTCTGTGCAGCGGGGCCTTCCGTGGTCGCAGCATGCCCATTACATTTACGCGCGGCTGCCCGTATGAATGCACATTCTGCTCCAACCCGCAGATGTGGACCCAGCTTTGGAAGTACCGCGCTCCGGCTAAGGTCGTCGAGGAAATCCAGTGGTTGGTCCAAGCATACGGTGCCGAGAATTTCGAGTGTTGCGATCTGACTGCCATTGTTCGCAAGGACTGGATCGTTCAGTTTGCTACACTCCTGATCAATAAGAACCTTAACATCGCTTGGCAGTTCCCCAGCGGTACGCGTTCGGAAGCCATTGATGCCGAGGTCTGTGACCTTTTGTACCGGTCCGGCTGTCGCAATTTGGCCTACGCGCCCGAGAGCGGCTCACCGAAAGTCCTCAAGGAAGTGAAGAAGAAGGTGCATCTGGACGGCATGATTCGTTCCATGAGAAGCGCCGTAAAGCGGGGAATCAACGTGCGAGTCAATCTTGTTCTTGGTTTTCCCGACGATACTCATCGCGATGTGTTCGCAACGCTGAAGTTTATCGCGCGCTTGGCGTGGTACGGCGCTCACGACATCACCCATTTTACGTTTACGCCATACCCTGGTTCCGAATTGTTCGAACGTCTTCGGGCTGCGGGCAGGATTCCGCAGCTGGATGATCGTTACTTCTTTGACCTTTTGGCCATGACCGACTTGCGTAAGACGGTCTCGTACGCGGAACGGATCAGTGCTCGTCAATTGTCGTTCTACCGGATCTTCTCGCTCCTGTGGTTCTATGGTCTCATGTTCTTTCTGCGTCCCTGGCGGCTTATAGCGATTGCGCGCAACATTTTCAGGCAAAAGCAGGAATCCCGCATGGAAATGGCGTTGCGCAACGTATTATTTCGCAAAAAATCCTCGACCAGCACGTTCCAACGTTAATCCGCTCGAGCAAAGCCCCCAGAGAGCTCATCACCACGATGCCGCCTCTCGGGGGCTCCCTTCTTTTATTCATGCCTTTATGTAATGTTTGAATTTACAAGCCAGGGGCCATTTGCTACCATAGGCGGTATGCGAAATACTCCTTATCGGGCAGTTATTATTACCGCCGAGGGCTTCGAGGACGAGGAAGTCATCTATCCCGTCATTCGTCTCAAGGAGGCCGGATTTGCCGTCGATATCGCCACCAAGGGCGCCAAGCCCGTGT
>CAYQNM010000066.1:0-1949 GCA_964419015.1 uncultured Candidatus Saccharibacteria bacterium
GCGTGGCAGAAGGTGGCGGTGCCGCAGTTGCAGTGGCAGCGGCGCAACCGGCCGCCGATCTCGGAACCGGTCGGTCTGCAGGCCATGATCTACCCTGGTCCCGGCGTGGTGGTGGGCGACCTCATCAACTACCTCCAGGCCGTCTGCGATGCGCTGCAGGCAGCGCAGGTGGTGCTCGACGACGGCTGGATTCGCTCCTTCGACCACTCGCGTATCGTCGAGAACGACGGGGTCATCGAGCCGGGCGTGAGGCTCAAACTGACGGCGATGGCGCCGCGGTGAGCGTGGTCATGCGGGCCCACAGCCGTGCTGCCGAGATGGCGCGCAAGATGCGCCTGACGCGGGCGGAGCGTGGCGTCTGCATTCGGTGCGGCGACCCGCAACGCGCGCTGGGCCTGGCGCAGTGCCTCTCGTGTCTCGAGCGGTTTCGGAAGAAGCCGAAGCCGGCGAAGAAGTGGCGGCCGAAGAGGCCGGAGAAGATTCGGACCATCAAGCGGCTGCAGCCCACGTTGGCGGAGAGTTTCGCGGTCATCGTGCTGCCACCGCCAGAACTGCGAGTGGAGCGGGTCCGGCTGAAGAAGTTTCGCGCTCAGGTGGCAGTTGCACCGCGCCTGGGAGATGCCGCCATGCTCGACGGGCGGCAGATGAGAGATCTCACCCTTGCTCCGGACCCCGAGCGGCCCCGGAATCGCCTCGATTGTGTCGACGGCGTGCGGCCGTGCCCGTGGGTTGGGTGCAGGCACCACAACTATCTGGACGTGAAGGCCGACGGTGACCTGCGGCTATTCAGGCCAGACCTCGACGTGGAGGATGCGCTCGATGCGCTCCACGAGATGCCCGGTGGCACCTGCTCTCTCGATGCGAAGGACGAACTGACGCTCGAGGAGGTCGGAGCCGTGCTGAGCGTGACGCGGGAGCGCTGCCGGCAGATTGAGGCGAAGGGGATGCGCCGGCTCAAGGTCATCTACGACCACGTGCGGCTCCACGACGACATGGAAGGCGACCCGTCGAAGTACCCAGCGGGCATGAACGTACCGCCGCGCCGCGGCGAGAAGCGAGGCAAGTGATGGGCACGAACCAAACGGTGGCACTCGCGCAGCGGGCGGCGGAGAAGTCCGCAGCGCTCGCCCGGTTCACCGAGGAGCAGGTGCGCCTGCTCAAGGGCACGGTCGCGAAGGGCTCGACGGACGACGAACTCGCGCTGTTCATCGCGACGGCGGAGCACCTGGGGCTCGACCCGTTCCGGCCCGGCGAGATTCACGCGACCCGGCGGCGTTCGCAGAACGATGGCGGCGACTACACCGAGCGCATGACCATCCAGATCGGCATCGGTGGGTTCCGCAAGAACGCCTACCGCACCGGTCTCTACGCCGAGGAGCAGGGGCCCTTCTTCTGCGGCGTGGACGAAGTCTGGAAGCGCGTCTGGGTCGCCAAGGAGCCGCCGGTCGCCGCGATGTTCAAGATCAGGCGGCGCGACAAGGAGGGCTGGATCGAGCGCGTCGTGCTGTGGAACGAGATGGCCCAGTGGAAGCCGGGCGGCAAGTTCCTCACGTACATGTGGGACTCGAAGGGAGTTTCCATGCTCGGCAAGTGCGCCGAGGCGGCCACGCTGCGCGCGGCGTTCCCGTCCGAGTTCGCCGGCGTCTACGAGGAGTCGGAGATCCAGGTCGAGGAGCCGACCGCCGTGCCGACGGTCGTCACCGACCAGGTCACGCAGGCCGAGACGCCGGCGTCGAAGCAGATCGCTGCGCCGGTGGCGGTGGTCGACCACGAGTTGATCAAGAAGCTCGGGCTCCAGATCACCGCGTTCACGGACGAGGTCAGCAAGGGCGCGGCGCTCAGCGAGGAGCAGTTGATGACCATCGGGGCGGCGTGCAACGCGGCCGCGCCGAAGGGAACGTCGGAGCGCGAGTCGCTCCAGGCGCTCTACCGCGAGGCGGAGCGCGCGC
>CAYQNM010000067.1:0-1923 GCA_964419015.1 uncultured Candidatus Saccharibacteria bacterium
GAAGAGGACCGAGCGTAAGACGGCCCATCAGCAGATGGGAACGTCGTGCTCCCGGAAGGGGGAGAGGGAGACGGAGGGAGCGGAGGAAGTGCCTGGGGTATCCGGGGCGGGAGGAGGGAAGTTGTGGGGGAGAGGGAGACGGAGAGGGAAGAAGTCGACGAGGGTTCTCCTGTGATATACTTGGGAAGCTATGCGAATGTGGCGGGACCGACAATTTCTCCACGCCGTTGCAGTGCTCATCGGGACCATGGTCGGTGTGGGTGTGTTCGGAATTCCTTTCGTATTCTCAAAGGCCGGATTCGCTATCGGCCTCATCTTTTTGATTATCATCGCCGGTGTGACCTGTATCTTGGATTTGCTTTTTGCCGAAGTGGTGCTTCGCACTCACGAAAAACATCAGCTTGTCGGCTATGCCAGAATGTACCTGGGTCCTGGAGCCCAGCGGCTGATGCTCTTTACGAGCACCCTGGGCATTTACGGGGCTCTCCTGGCATATATCAATGTTGCGGGGGAATTTCTCCATACACTGTCGTCGAGTTTTTCTTCGATCCCGCCTGCGCAGTACAGCGCCATCTTTTTTGTTGTTGCGTCCGTGGGGCTGTTATTCCGGTTTCGCACCATGGCGTCGGTCGAGTTTTTCATGACCGGACTGTGTATCGCGGTGGTTGCGCTTATTTTTGCCCTGGGTATGCCGCATATCCGGTGGCCAAACCTCGTTTCTGTGACGCCGGAGTTCTGGTTCTGGCCTTATGGAGTGCTGTTGTTCGCGTTCGGAGGAATAACCTCCATACCGTTTCAGCGGGAAATCCTCCGGCGGCGGGAGCATGACATGGTTCGGGCGGTGCTATGGGCCGTCGGTACGGTCGCCGTGCTCTACGGTGTTTTCGCATTCACGGTCGTGGGGGTCTCCGGGGATGTGACGACACCTGACGCGTTATCCGGGTTGGCGGATATCCTGGGAACGCCCATTATTCTCCTTGGATCGTTGTTTGGTGTTGTGGCGATCGGGACGTCGTATCTCATGCTTGGAACCGCCTTGATCGACGTGTTCAGGTGGGACTACGGGGTGAAAAAAGTACCGGCATGGCTGTTGACGGTCGTTCCTCCGATGATGTTGTTCTGGAGCGGTCTGCGCTCGTTTATCCAGGTTATCGGTTTGGTTGGAGCGGTAGCGGTCGGGATCGAATCGCTTGTGCTGGTGGCGTTATATGTGCGAGCCAAGGAGCGGGGCAACCGAATTCCGGAATTTTCGTTCATGCTTCCGCGCGGCGCGCTCTATGGCCTGGCAGCGTTTTTCCTGGCCGGCATTGGGTATGCCCTGATTATGAACTAGCTTTCTGCGATGATCGAAGAATTTTTCTTGTATCTTTTTATTATTCTCCTGCCCATTCAGCGCAGGGTCATCCTGTTTCAGTCCGACTGGTATTTTAACGAATGGCGGTCGGGATTTCTGTATGGCACCGATATCCTCGTCGCGGTTCTCCTGGGATTGTGGTTGTGGCGGATCCGGCATTCAATCGTGTCCAGGTTTCGTCCGGCGATATGCCAGTGGTGGCTTGCGGCGCTGGTCGGCGTGGCCGGGGTTTCACTTTCGCAGGCGCTTTTACCCGGCCTTGCTTGGTATCGCTGGATCAAGCTGGCGGAAATGGCGCTCTTGTTTGTCTCTCTTTCCCATTTTGCCTGGCGGCGGATTAACCGTGTCCGAGCCGCATTCGCCCTTGTCGTTGGCGGAGTGCTTCAGGCAATTATCGCCATCGGACAGTTTTTGCATCAAGGCGACCTGGGACTGCGTTTTGCGGGCGAAAGCGTTTTACGGACGGATCTTCATGGCATAGCGGCGATGGTTGTCCATGGTGTTAAAACCATTCGCGCCTATGGAACAACGCCGCACCCGAATGTGCTTGCGGCGTACCTTCTCCTTGC
>CAYQNM010000068.1:0-1899 GCA_964419015.1 uncultured Candidatus Saccharibacteria bacterium
CTAGTACTCGTACATGGAAAGCTGCGCATCAACCTGTTTCATGATCTCCAGCGCCACCGATACGACGATAAGCACCGCCGTGCCGCCGACGGTAAAGGCCGTGATTCCAGTCAGGCCCCGGACGATGTTCGGCAAAATGGCAATGAAGCCAAGGAACAAGGCCCCCACGAGCGTCACACGATTGAGCAGATGAGACATGAACTGTGCCGTCATCGGGCCGGGACGAATGCCGGGGATATATCCGCCCTGCTTCTGGATGTTCTCAGCGACAGACTTGGGATCGAACGTGATCGCCGTATAGAAGTACGTGAAGGCGACGACAAGAAGGAAATACAAGACGGCGTACCACAGCTGGGATTGAAGAAAGCTCTGCACCGCCGCGGCAAGATGCGCGATGATCGGAATCCCGGATGTCTGGAAGAAATTCGCAATTAGTCCCGGAAACAGCAGAATCGACAGGGCGAAGATAATCGGGATGACGCCGGTATTGTTGACCCGCATCGGCAGATAGGTAGAAACGCCGCCGTACATTTTTGAACCGCGCACACGCCGGGCATAATTGATCGGAATATTGCGTTGAGCTTCGGAGATATAAATCACTCCGGCGATGACCGCCAGGGCAATGAGGACAAATCCGATATAGGTGAATAACTGGTCAGGAGTATAGGTAAACACGGCCTGGCGAATATCCGTCGGAAACCGGGCAACGATGCCGGCAAGAATCAGAAGCGAAACACCGTTGCCGAGATTTTTTTCGGAAATCAGTTCGCCCAGCCACATAAGAAGCATGCTTCCGGCGATGATGACAACGATCGCATGTATCCATGACAAAAGCGTCAGGCCACCGATAACCCCCTGGCGGGACAAGAGCGTCAAAAAACCATACCCCTGCACGGCCGCCAGCGGCACGGTCAGGAGCCGTGAGTACTGATTAAAGCGCGCACGGCCGATTTCTCCCTCATATTTGTAGATCTGTTCCAGCGAAGGAAAAATCATCGTGAGCAGCTGCATGATGATGGTCGCCGTAATATACGGGCCGATGCCGAGCATGGCAACGGAAAGAGTCGAAAGAGAACCACCCGTAAAAGCGCTCACGAGTCCAAAGAGCTGGTTCTGGGCAAAAAACTCCCTCAACCGGGAAGCATCAATGGCCGGCACGGGGATGCTGTACAGGATGCGGGAAACCGCCAGCAAGGCCAGGATAAAGAGAACCTTGTTGCGCAATTCAGGCCGTTTGAAGATTTGGAGAATTTTATTCATCCCGCGAGATTCATGCTACGCCAGAACGATACTACCGCCCGCTTTGGCTATTTTTTCTTTTGCGGATGCCGAGCAGGGGATGTTCGCCACGGTAAGCTTTTTCCCGAGCGCGCCGCCGCCAAGAATTTTGATCGCCTGGCGTTCGGATTCGATCAGCTTGTGTTCGGCAAGCGTTTGGAGCGATACCGTATCTCCGTTATTGAAAACATTCAGGTCGCTGACATTCAGGATACTTGGGCGGCCGTGATGCAAACGGTAGAATCGGTGTTTCTTATGCGGACGCTTGTTGCCCGGTTTGTGGGATGCGCCGGGCTGCTTGGGGAACAATTGCCAGATGCGATTGTCGCCGCCGCGAAAACCCGGCTTGACCGAAGCTCCGGCTCGTCCTTTTTGACCCTTGGTTCCGCCGCCCGAGGTTGTGCCGCGCTTGCCACCCCGGCCAACGCGCTTGGGACCTTTGCGACCTGTCTTTGGTTGTATCTGATGGAGTTGCATCGTAAAAAGTTATACCCGGAGCTTGCGAAGGGCCTGAAGCGTCGCCATAGCGATGTTGAGCTTGTTGTTGGTGCGGCCCAAGAGTTTGCCCGTGAGACTCTTGATGCCGGCAAGCTTGGCAACGACACGCACAGGACCGCCAGC
>CAYQNM010000069.1:0-1876 GCA_964419015.1 uncultured Candidatus Saccharibacteria bacterium
GCGCGTTGCGCGTGGGCATCACGCAATCGAACATGTCAATACCGCGCTGCACGGCTTCGACCAGATCTTCCGGCGTACCCACACCCATCAAATAGCGCGGTTTACCGGCGGGCATCTGCGGCGCGACATGCGACAGAATGCGCAGCATGTCTTCCTTGGGCTCGCCCACCGACAGACCGCCCAGCGCATAACCGTCGAAACCGATGTCGACCAAGCCGGCCAGCGACGCATCACGCAACGGCTCGTGCATGCCACCTTGCACGATACCGAACAGCGCCGCCGGGTTGTCACCGTGCGCGACCTTGCTGCGCAGCGCCCAGCGCAACGAGAGCTCCATCGAAATGCGCGCCGTATCCTCATCCGCCGGATGCGGCGTGCACTCGTCGAAGATCATCACGATGTCCGCACCCAACGCGCGTTGCACCGCCATGGATTCTTCCGGACCGAGAAACACTTTGTCGCCGTCGACCGGCGACGCGAAGGTTGCGCCCCGCTCGCTGAGCGTGCGCGCGTGACCCAGGCTGAACACCTGAAAACCACCCGAGTCGGTCAGGATCGGCCCGTCCCAGTGCATGAAATCGTGCAGATCGCCATGCGCGCGGATCACTTCGGTGCCGGGTCGTAACATCAAATGAAACGTGTTGCCGAGAATGATTTGCGCACCGAGGTCTTTGAGCTCCTCGGGCGTCATCGCCTTGACCGTGGCGTAGGTGCCGACCGGCATGAACGTGGGGGTGTCGATCACGCCGCGTGTTAGCATGATACGCCCGCAGCGAGCGTTTCCTGAAGTAGACAACAACTGAAATTGCACAGACGGTACCTTTTGAATCGTAGGTGCTCAAACCAATGCGAATGTTATCCCCTCCTTATTTTCAAGGAGGAGTGGCACCGCAGGTGACCGGGTGGTAGCTCAAGGTACCCTATCCCCTCGCCGGCACCCCACCCCTTCGGGGGCACCCCTCCTTGAACATAAGGAGGGAAACATCGGCGGTGCGAGTTTAGCTTAATGACTTTATTTCGCGAATGGATTGTGAACTCGTACCCCGGTTGTTTCGAAGTCTTTTTGGTTACGCGTCACCACGGTGAGGTCATGAATCAAGGCGGTGGCGGCGATCAGCTTGTCGAGCGCATTCTCCGGGTTCGGCACGCGCAAGCGTCCCCATAACTGAGCAACATCCGCATCGATTTCAAGAATGTGGTCCTGGTAATGAAGAATGATTTCATCAAGCCAGGTTTCTAAATGGGTGGCTTGACGTACGTCGCCGCGATGGCGAATCGACTCAACCCCGCGTCGCAATTCGCCAACCGTCACGACGGAGACATAAACACCTTGCTCCTCGCGTACTACGCCGGCAAAAAATCGCCGTACTCCAGGATCACTCTTCGCCTGTTTGCGCATTTCACTCAATACGTTGGTGTCAACCAAGTACACGTTTTGCCTTCCGCTTGTCTTCGACGCGCGCGAAATCCTCATCCTTGCCGACATTCGGTATCTGCGCCAACGCCTGCGCAAACGTCTTGCGCTTGGCCCGCAGTAATACAGCTTCAAGAATCGTGCGATGCTCCGCCTCGGCACTTTGTCCGTGACGCGCGGCACGCCGCTTCAATGCGTCGACGATACGTTGGTCAAGATTTCTTACCACGAGATTGGCCATATTCGACTCCCCTAACTTAACCTTTTAAATCTGCTAGCAATGATAGCAATCTTAACTATTCTAATGCAATCATTGATATCACAGTAATATCGTCAACCGTAGGGAGCCCACCCAACGTAACTGTAGCGTGCGCCATGCGCACGATAAAAGCATTTCTGGAACGAATTCGTGCGCATGGCGCACGCTACTCCCCGGTAATTTTCCGGCTTATGAACATCGCG
>CAYQNM010000070.1:0-1617 GCA_964419015.1 uncultured Candidatus Saccharibacteria bacterium
CCGCATCGGGGGAATCCCCCAGTGTTGACGCGGGACGTGGAGAGACTCACGGTGAGGGCGCTTTACGAGCGCTGGGAGAAGGTGAGGCGCTTCACTCGAAGCTGGCGACTGGAGCGCGTGCGGCTCGAGCCGTTCGTGAGGCTGGCCGGCGACCGGTTCGCCGACGAGATCACGCCCGACGTCTGGTCTGACCTCCGTGCCATCCGGATGTACGAGCCCTCGCCGAGGACGGGGAGACGTGTGTCCGCCGCAACACTGGACACCGAGCTGCTCCGCGCGAAGCAGATGTACGCCTGGGGGCTCGTCGCGGGCATGCTCGAGCGCAACCCGCTGGCCGCTGCCCAAGGCTCAGGGGCGAGGACCGCCCGCGAAACCTGGCTCACCTGGGAGCAGGTGGAGACGCTCTTGCTCGCCTCCTGGGAGAACCCGTTTCTCTACGCCTGGGTCCTGGTCGCCGTCTCCACCGGGATGCGGCTCTCCGAGACGTTGACGCTGCGGCACGACAGGATCGGCGGGAACGGCCAGATCACGATCAACAGCGTGCAGACCAAGTCGAAGCGCAAACGCATCGTAGCGCTCAGCTCGCGAGCACTCCGGGCCATCTCCGAGCTGCCCCGGCACTGGACGTCACCATTCGTGTTCTGGAGCCGGCAGACGGGCAGGGCGATCCATCCGGCGACGCTGGAACTGTGGTTCCGCGCGGCCGTGGAGCGGTGCGGCCTCGACGCGGTCTGTGCTCCCGGCGACAAGCGGCTCCGACCACACGACCTAAGACATACCCACGCGAGCCTGGCGGACGCTGCCGGTATCGGCCTGAAGGCTCTCCGTGATCAGCTTGGCCACGCGGACAGCCGAACGACCGAGCGGTACATGCACCGGGAGCAGGAAGATCGGGCGCTGGAGATCGCAGCAGCGATGGACCGAAGGCCGCCGAAAAAAGTTGCCGAACCTAGCAACGAAATGTTGACAGGCAAGCGGGACCGTGGTTTTAGTTGATTGCGGCCAACCATGAAACCGACGTCGGCAATTCAGGCCCGTTCGTGTCTCGCGCCCCGGTTGGTCGCACTTCTGGCGCAGCAAGACGCGAGTGGGGGCCTGAGCGGCTGACGTTTTTTTTGAACGGGAGGGCTGGACATGCCGCACTTGTCACAAACGTCCAACGCAAGCGGGCGAGATAATACAGCGAGTCAGAAATCAGGGCGCGCCACTAGTTTGACGCACGCCTGGATCGGCTTCGTTTTCGTCGCCCTCACCGCCGCCTTCTTGACCGGCTGTCAGCCTCAGCCGGCTCCGACGGGTGGCTTTTGTCCCTGTCCCGGTTGCTGTGTGGTGGGGCGATGAGCGACGAGAACACGATCGACATCTCGGGACTGGACGAGTTCGAGGTGATCGCGGCCCTGCACAACGGAACGCAGCCGCTGGGAATGGGCATGTTGCACGCCCGGCCCGACATGACGGCGGCGGATGTTCGCGCCGAACTGTCAGACGACGACCGCCGAAATGGCGTGTTCTGGTTCGACTACTACCACGGGCGCCCGCTCAAGGGTCGGATCGGGAACGGCAAAATCGAAGGCGTCCGGCTCTACGACCGCGACGCGGGACAGGGAGCCGGTGCTG
>CAYQNM010000071.1:0-1465 GCA_964419015.1 uncultured Candidatus Saccharibacteria bacterium
CCGCACTCTCCGCACTCCACGCCGCACTCTCCGCACTCCACGCCGCACTCTCCGCCTTCTTCCATTCACTACTATCTATCTTTTCTCCAGTTGTCCCCCTTCTTAACAAACCTATAATATTTTCAATCGCTATCTTACAATCTTTTCTTTTTTCATAATCTTTGGGTAGATTCTCCAGACAGAATAAAAGAAATTTTGGCTTAACCAAAGACAAATCGCTACCAACTTTAATTGCCTCTAGGAATTGCAAAGGAAAATCCTTTGCTTCTCCATTTTCCAGACCTTCAAAAATAGTATCTTCGAGATATGCTAACCAAGCAGGAATACCCAACTCTCTTTCATAAGTATTATGAAATTCACCGTCTGTTCTTATTCCGTTGATAGTACAACCCACAGCACAACCTTTTCCATTTTCCCAATATTTACCTTTGATTATCTCATCGGCTTTCTTATGTTCTTCTACCCTTGCAACATATTTTTTCTTAATGGCTTCTGAATTGTGAAAGCTTAGTAATTTTTGTGTCATTGTTTTATCTCCCTGTAATATACATTTTTTTCTCTTTCATTAGAATAAATCAGGAAAAAAGCAACCAACCCAGAAAGTCCAAAAATAGAAACTAATAAAAACGCGTAAACAAAGTTCTCAACTAAAAATAACGAAACATACTCTCCTAAGACTGATACCCACATAACCCATGTTAGATTATCTACCTTATACGCATCTACGATAACCTTTTCAAATCTTTTTTCTGTCTGTTTCTTTTGTGTTTTCATTTTGTTATTTTCTCCTTAACTTCGTCCAAAATCTCAATTCCCCACTCTAATACCCTGCTGTCTGCTTCATGGTCTACGCAATTCTCTGTTTCGTCACACCCTTCACATTCATTTATCTCTTTTTGTAGCTTTTCCCATTCTTTCTCTTCTTTTTTAATCATGCTACCAATTAGTAACAAGTATTTGTTTTTGGTTTTCATACATTTAAATATACTTTATTAATTTTTCTCATCTCATCCCATACACATATACCATATATGCCCTCCTGCTAGAGATGTTGAAAATCCTGCTACTATAGTTGTTGTATTGATACTGGTTATGTCTGCTGGTATCGTCGTCGAATCGTCGGTTAATACGCAATAAGGTGCTGTTGTGTATACTGTTGCGAAATTGATATTGCAAGAAGTAACCACTCCCGCCCCGATTGTAACCTTGCCTGCGTTATCTGTACCTGATACTGATGGATTAGTACCGCAGGCTGTTATAGCTGGCGATGTTCCATAAGATAATATATGCCCGCCAAAGTTAGTTCTACTTGTTATGTTTGCCACTCCCACAACTTTAAGGGCTTGTGAAGCATCTGGTGCAGTTATTCCATCACCAACGGAAAGCCCATTTGCATTTATGGATACTCTTGCTGTTCCAGCCGTATAGAAATTCATCGTGTCTGCGACTGAATCCTGATGGTCGT
>CAYQNM010000072.1:0-1443 GCA_964419015.1 uncultured Candidatus Saccharibacteria bacterium
CCGGTGCGCCGGCCGATGTAAATGGTCCAGCCGGAAAAATCGGTGATGTAACGCTGCTCGATCAGCAGGGCCGTGGGCCGGGCCAGGCCGAAAGCATAGGTCATCTCCTTGAAGGCTACGCGGCAGCGAGGTGCCACCTCGAGAGTGAGAAACGCGGACACGCCGCTGGCCAGCACCCCGATCCAGAGCACCGGAGCAACCAGCGCCAGCAGGCTCACCCCGCCCGCCCGAACGGCGGTCAGCTCCTGGTCCGCGCTCAGACGGCCGAAGACCAGCAGGGTCGCGGTCAGCAGCCCCATCGGCAGCGCGAAGACCAGCCCATACGGCAGCAGCATGGCCACGGCCTGCAGCACACCCGTGAACGGCACCTGCGGGCTGAGCAGCAGCGGCAGGATTTCTTTCAGGACGTTGACGATGAGGAACAGGCCGGTGAACACCGCCACGGTCATGGCGAGCGTGGCGAGCACCTGCCCGGCGACGTAGCGATGCAGCGTCTTCATCAGACGCGCCGACAGGGGCCTGGGATTTCCGGGAGCAGCATCAGCGCGAGCGTAGCCAGCCACATGTGCCTTGTCACGGCGGGTTCGTTCTCCTTGGAGCCGCAGACGGCACTGCCGGACGGACCACATCATGCAGTTCAATCGCGCCGACGGACTACGGGAGCTGGATGACGCGGTAGAAACGACCCGCGCTGCCCGGCGAGGTGGTGTCCGTGTAGGTGACGACCCCGTAGCCGCTGTTGACCGTGGCGAGCACGAACCAGTTGCGGAGGTCCGTCGAGTAGTCAATGCGATAGGCGCGGCCCGGCTCGGCGCTGATGCCAATCAGGAACTGGCCGCCGCTGAAGCCGGCACTCCCCAAGGTGGTGACGATCGGGGTGTTCGAGTTGCCGTTGAGCCGCGCGATGCGCCCCCGCACCGCGCTGTTGACGGTGGTGAAGTCGCCGGCCAGCACCACCTTCAGATCGGACTGGAGCAGCACCGTGTAGATGAGGTTGTCCGCGCCGGAGCCGGTGGCGAACGTGGCATCCACCGTGCCATCGGCCAGGAAGCGGGTGATTCGGCCCGCCGCGACGCCGACGGCGGCGAACGTGCCGTTGGGCGTGACGGATGTCGCCACCACGTCCGCGCCCGGCGACCCGTAGCTGAAGCGGGTCGCCGTGGGCACCGCCGTCACGGTGAAGGTGCCGTCGAAGCCCGCGCCCACGCCCGAAATGCTGACGCGCGAACCAATCGCCAGGCTGTGCCCCCCGCTGGTGGTCAGCGTGGCCACGCCGGCCGTCCGCTCCTTGAGCGACACCCCGGCCCCCGGGGCTGGCGGTGTGCCGATGTCGCCGTTCAGGCTGGTGAACGCGCCCCCGGCGAGGATGCGCCCATCCGGCTGGACCACCACGCTGAGCACCGTGTCATTCATCACCGGGAAGAAGGCGAGGTCCAGCGAACC
>CAYQNM010000073.1:0-1425 GCA_964419015.1 uncultured Candidatus Saccharibacteria bacterium
GTAGGCCGAAGTGCAAGAACGAAGGAAATTTGGTGCCGAGCGAGCACGCGAGGTGTAAGCGCAGTATCGTAGATGACCGAGAAGTGCAAACCTGGGGGATGGGCCATTTGGGGCCAAGGGTGAGCGAAGGTTCATCCTGGGGGTTCGAATCCCTAGTCCTCCACATGAAAGAGAATTCTAACTATCTTGAGGAATATCACGAGTTAAGCAATCGTATCGGTGGTGCTTTTGACGCTTTCATTGAAGGTGAAATTGCCAAGCGGGAGGATAAAGACGACCTTCTCCTGCTCTACGAGAAGTTTCTTGCAAGCAAGCGTGGCAAGGCGCATTTCCGACCGATGCTCGTCTATATTGCGGCCCGATTATTCGGTGTCTCGATTGACGAGAATTTCAAGAATATCTTCCCGGTCATGACGGTTCCTGAACTGGGCATCTGGTCAAACTACGCCCTCAACTGGGTGACCGACGAGAAAAACAATGTTTCAGGGACCAAATACGAGGAGAACATCGATCTTGTTGCTAGCCAGTACCTTCTAACGGAAGCGCTTTACTTCCTGCCGGACCGGATGCTGAAAAAATATCTGGAGTGGTATCGCTGGTGCATGCGTGGGTATCTTACCGTTGAGCGCGATCTGACTATCACGAATTTTGAGAAAATTGAGAGCGAGGGAGCTTTCTGGAAAGCATACAGCCGGAACCATAGCATTCCTGATGTCGGGGGTTTATATGCGTACTGTTTTGATATTGTTGACGAGTATTTTGAACTTCATACTCCCGCTGAAACAATGGCAAAAATCAGGAAAATAAATTTGGAATTCGGTCGTTCCCATCAAATTGACGGTGATCTATCGGATTTTATTATTCCCAATGAACAGGTTAGCACTACCGAGAAACGCCCCCAGAAAGATTACTTTATTGATATCCGCACCGATCGCCTGACATACCCCATTTGGCTCCTACTCAAAAAGAGTAAGGCGGAGCGGCCGGAGCTGTTTGAGGAAGTCAAAAAAGTAGCTCGAGAGCGGGCATATGGGGAGGGTTTCTATGCCCGAGTCCATGCTTTTCTTAAAGAGACAAAAATCGTGGAAGAGGTGCTGGGATACACAAGAAAAGAGCGGAACCGTTTACGGCAGGAGATTGACAAGCTCGGTATCAAAAATAAAGGGGCAGAGCTCTGGAAATCAGCCCTTGCCATTTTGACCGATAACAAGTTCGTCCGACAGTTGAAAATGGATTACGGGCTTGTGAAATGACTCCTGACCGAGGTGTCCAGCCAAGGTGAGATGGATTATTCCACCCGAGACAGATCTAGGCGATTTTTTAGAAAGGTTACTCCATCAATAAGCACATAAATAGAAAGGCGGGAAATCTATACAAGGTTAAGTAATGAATATAAAAGAAAAACTAAAAGAGATTAATCTAACC
>CAYQNM010000074.1:0-1420 GCA_964419015.1 uncultured Candidatus Saccharibacteria bacterium
AGAGCGGCAAACACACCGCCGGGTTGAACACCAGCGACGCCTGCGATAAATGTCACAACGTGTCACCCGCGGGCTGGAAACCGGCGAAGACGTTTGACCATGCCGAGACCACAATGCTGTGCTCCGCCTGCCACGACGGCACGGGCAGACTGGCAGTGAAGGGCAAAGGCCCGACGCACATCGTGACCACCGAAGAATGCGGCGTGTGCCATAAAGTCACGACATGGCTCGGCGCGGCAGTCGACCACACCGGCTTTGTCGCGAACTGTATCTCGTGTCATGACGGAGTGAAGGCCAGCGGCATTGCCGGCAAACACAATGCCGGATTGACGACCAGCAATGAATGCCAGCTTTGCCATAACAAATTCCCGGGACGCTGGAAACCCGCCGCCCGCTTTGATCATAGCCAGACGTCCGTTGCATGCGCGACGTGTCATGACGGCACCGGCAAGCTCGCCGTGAAAGGGCAGAATCCAACCACGCATGTCCCGGCGACCCAGCCCTGCAATACCTGCCACGTTGTTACCGGTTGGATCCCGGCCAGCGTGAGCCACACCGGATTCACCGCGAATTGCGTGAGTTGCCATACCGGAACCTTTACAAATGTCAGCGGCAAGGGGGGTAGACATAAAGATTTCAACACCAGCAACCTGTGCGAAGCATGCCATGACAAGGCACCTGCGAAATGGAAGCCGATTTTGAAATTCAGTCACAGTGAAGTGAATGTGTTGCCGGGCTGCGTGAGCTGCCATAACGGCACAATTTCGATCGGCAAAATCGCGACGCATGCCCACACCGACAACGTGTGCGAAGCCTGCCATAACACTACGAAATTCGCACCGTTGCCTGGACGGGTAGACCATACTCACGTTTTGACCGGTAGCTGTCTGGACTGTCATGGCGTGGCCACGCCAGCGCCGGTAACTGCTCTGACTCCGGCTATTGGGCAGCCGGTGGGCCATATTCCCACCAATGCGTCGTGCGATTTATGTCATAACGTCGCCGCTTGGACACCGAATACTTTTACCCACGAAAAGCTCAGCATCACGAACAATTGCGTGCTGTGTCATACGGCAGGCATTCTGACGGTTTCAAAGAAGCAGGCATCGCATCTTGCCTCCTCCAATGTGTGCGAAAAGTGCCACGTCAGTATGGGGCCGGGTCTGGCGGCCTGGTTGAGACCGTTCATTAAGTTCGACCACGCCGAAGTGCTTGGCACCTGTTCGAGCTGCCATAATAATGTGACGGCGAAAGGTAAAGGTCCGGCGCATATTGTCACGACGTTGGAATGCAATAGTTGTCATAAGACCGATACGTGGTTAGGCGCAGCAGTGGACCACAGCGGAATCACCAGCGGCTGCGCGGCGTGCCACGACGGCATAAAAGCCAGCGGACTAGGGGGCAAACATCTCACCGGCCT
>CAYQNM010000075.1:0-1398 GCA_964419015.1 uncultured Candidatus Saccharibacteria bacterium
GCGTTACATTTTAGGCTAGCTCGTTCTAGGCATATATAACAATGTTCCATAGATTAATTTTACAAGTATATGCTTTAAAGTTTTCATGCCTAGACTGGAAGTAAAAGAAAGATAGGTGTGTGTTTGTGTTCGCGTACGGTACTAACTCTCACACACACATACACACAAACCGCGGGCGAACGGGCGATTAACTTTTTGTAATTAAATTTTAAAAACTAATTTCTTGAAATATCCATGACAGGTCACACACACAACCGCCGGCGATTCTAATCGTAATATGGTTCTTTACCTTTAAGATAACAATGAAGCTCACCGTTTTGTGAAGCCATTGGTTTAGTTAATCCAGCATCAGGTGACATCATTTTTCTAAGATAACGCTTCGCTGTTTCTATAGATATATCACAATGATATGCGCCACCATCTATTAGATCATCATATGAATAATGAAAGTTGTTTTCCATTATCTTTTCAATTACATATTTTTTAAATAATGGTTCTTTTACCAAATTCTTTTTATATTCTGGTGTAGCATCTCTTTGAACTTCACCTGTTGCGCGCCTTAGCTTTGTGTTACAACTTAGGCAGAATAATCGCATGTTGTGAACCTTTAGTGGTCTTTCATATGTTACCTCATGTATTACTAATATTCCAACCTCATCTAATGTTTTTCTGCAATACTGGCATAGTTCACCATCTCTTTGAACCAACAAAGGATAATATTTGTCACGTTCTTGTTTTGATAGATTACCCATTAATACCACTCTAACCAAGCTTCTAAAGTATCATATGATTTTATTGTTTTATACCATAAAGGGGATTTCATAGCCATACTCCTGCATTGATTTGTGATAAGGTATGGTAGTAAAGGTAATTAGATAATTTAGCTTGATCTAATTGTAACATCTTACATAGTTCCTGATTGATAATAAAGAAAGGTCTTTTGGTAATAGCGTAATCCTTGTTTCTGTTTAATGTTCTCATGTTCTCATAACCTAATTCACCATGAAGATTAGTGGTATCATGTTCTAGGATGATCCAATTAGTTTTTGTTTGTGCGGATAGATCTGGTACTCTCATATGATTTACAGTAGAGAATCTATTATCATATACTGGAATTTCTCTATACCATTTTATATTAGAATTAGTTTGTATATAATCCAGTTTTGGCGCATCAAAGTTTCTATCTGTTTTCTTTCTTGCTTCATCAATAAATCTGTTCAAGCTGCAATCTCCACATGATGATTTGATCTGTAAGCATGACAATCACAATTACAATTTTTATCCATACATTCAGTGTGCATGTGATCCTTGCAAGCCTTGGTCATTTCTTTACTCCAATATCTTCCTTATAGGATTGATGATAACCATAAAATACGCTAGCGAATCCTAATACTAATA
>CAYQNM010000076.1:0-1395 GCA_964419015.1 uncultured Candidatus Saccharibacteria bacterium
TATTGAAAAACAACGGCGCTGAACCACTGGGCAACCTCTTCGTCCTGCAAGTCACGGGCGAGCGGGCGAACTTCAGCTTCGTGGAGCAGCTCACGCCGAACGCGACGAAAGAGGTCGCGTTGCCGGGCAGCCGCAGTTCGCAGCCGTTGAGCGAGGTCGCGGAAAAACTCGGTGCGGAGATGCGCCGCGCGCTGGTGCGCGAGGGGCTGTTCGACCGCGAGGCTGCCGCAATGGTAAAGACGTGGCGCGACTCGTGGTTCGCCGAGCAGGGCGTGCGCGTGCTCTACACGCTGCCGCGCGCGTGGACCGACCGCACGCTGCCGCTCTCGGTCACGCCCGCGCCGCAAAAGACCGTGCGCGTGATGGTGGGCCGCGCCGAGGTCATCACGCCCGCCGTCGAGAACGCCGTGCTCGCGCAGCTCCAGCGGTTCATCGCTGCCGAACCGTCCGCTCGCCCGCAAATCGCCACCGACGCCCGTGCGCTGGGCCTTGGGCGTTTCCTTGAACCCACAGTGCGCCGGCTCTCCGGTCGCGTCCCGGCGCAGCAGTTCAGCACGCTGGGCTGGGAGTTTATGACTCAAGTGGCCGCACCTGCGCCCGCCGCGATTCCCGGTCGTTCAGAATAAATCCTCAACCACTCACTGCCATGAACTCAAATCCGTTCCCCCGATCGCTCCGCCCAACTGCGGCCTTCACCGTGAAAGCATCGCTCGTCGCCGCGCTCTTGGTGGCCTGCGCCGCCCTCGCTGGCGAAGTGTCCGACACGCCGGCCATAAAGCGATCTTCCAAGGCCAGGCTGGTCACAGCGGCGAAGGTCGCTGCCGGCACGCCGGCCTTTCTGACCACGCACGGCTATGGCAAGCCCGATCGCCGCTTCGATTCCGCCGAGGCGATGCACGCGGACCATTTCCATCGCTTCGAGACCGCGCCGGGTTTCGGCGTAAGCCGCATTCAGGTAATGCCGCGCGCGAGCGAGCTGACGCTGGCCTACGAGACGTATCTCGTGCCCAAGCCCGACCTCATCGCGCTGGAGGACAAGGTGACTGCCTACATAAGCCCCATGGAGATGATTAGCGTCGCCGCCCTTACCAACCGCACCGCGCGTGCCCGGCTGCAAAAGCGATCCTTGAGCGAGCTGGAGACCAAGGCCATCGCCAGCCTGCGCGAGGGCCGGAACCTCGTCGTGCAGCCGACCAAGTTCCCAATCGAAACGTTGCAAGGCACGCAGGAGATTTCCGGCCTGCTCGCGGTCGGTGCTCTGCGCGCCAACGCCAGTTGCGCCAAGTGCCATGAGGTTGCGGAAGGCACGTTGCTCGGCGCGTTCTCCTACAAGCTGTATCAGACCAGCACCGCCACCGCGCAGACCGTTCAAAGCGCGCCCGAGCCGGAGACCCC
>CAYQNM010000077.1:0-1392 GCA_964419015.1 uncultured Candidatus Saccharibacteria bacterium
AGAATCGAGCTTGGGTGAGGCGCAGTTCCTGTACACCGGGAAAAGGGCGGAAGCGAATGCAGGTGCTAATCAATGCGCGTTGGCTGTCACGCGGCGCCGATGGACGGCTGGGGTGGTCGAAGCCACAGACCATCGCCATCCTCATTCGGGCTTGTGCGTATCGACGCCAGTTAGACGTGGAGCGTGCCTGCATTCCTTCCATTAACTGTTTAGAAAGCGTTGCGCATCGAACACCTGTTTGCGTTTCAACATGAAATACACCGCGCGCCCCAGCTTGTGGGCGAGAATGGTCAAGGCGCGCGCCTTGTTGTGTTTGTGGGTCATTTTTTCCAGCCACGCCTGGGCGGGTGGATTCTTGCGCAGGAATAGCACGGCCGCTTCACTGAACGCCCACTTCAGATAGGCATTACCGATTTTATTTCCGCCGGTGCCGTAGGTTTTACCCGCCGATTCGCGTTTGCATTTGATCAGCCGGCAATACGACGCGAAGTCTTGCACAGTCGGAAAACGTTCGATGGTGTGAATCTCGAACAGAATCACCAGCGACAGCGACCGCCAGGGATGGCGGAAGGTAGGGCAATGCAGGAGCAATTGCCGAAATCTCCCCGATGCCCGGCACGGTGCGCAACAATATCAGTGCATGCGGGTCGCAGTGCTTGGCGTGGCGCAAGATGTGCCACTCGACTTTACTGAGTTGTTGGTCGTAGAAGCCAATGAGATTAATGTCCAGCTCCATGCTCTTGCGCACACTGCCGTCGGCAAAGCGCTCCGCGATTCCCTCCCGGTTAAAGGCATAGCGCAGGTTCTTGCCGATCTCGGGTAAGTTGTACTGGCTGGTGGTGTTGTGGATATGCGCCAACAGCTCCGCGCGTTTGCGCATCATATGCATGCGCCGGCGCATCAGGTCACGTGTGCCGCGCATCGCGCGCGGGTACAGGTACGCGACCGGGAACATGCCACCGCGCATCAGCGTGGCGATTTTCAGCGAATCGATCTTGTCATTCTTCGCCTTGCCGCCGTGGATCGCACGCATGTACAGCGCGTGGCCGAGAATAAACGCGATGCTCTCCTGCACACACAGATCCGCTACCCAGTACCACGTGAACATACACTCCACGCCGATGACCAGATCGTCACGGTAGGGGGCGATGATCATCAGCAGTGCTTGCGGACTGGCCGAGATATTTTTGTGCGTGAGAATGGTTCCATCCCGATCCATAATGCACACGTACAAGGAACGTGCATGCAAATCGATGCCGCAATAATGTTGATGCGTTTGGGTATAGAATTTCATCGAGGTCTCCTCCTTCGCAGTCGTGCCTATGCACGAGTAGGATGGTAGGTCAGACCTCCCAAGCCTGAAGTCGAGGGAGGGGGCCTCAATGAGTATCA
>CAYQNM010000078.1:0-1387 GCA_964419015.1 uncultured Candidatus Saccharibacteria bacterium
CGCCCGAGCCAATCCCAGCTCTGGGCGGCAGAAAAGCCCTGTCCCACCGGCTGTCGCAAAAACAATGCCAACGGGTCGCGCAGGCGGATGGCCTGGTCAATCTGCGCGTTGCTTCCCTGCGGATAGGCGCCAATGGAGATCAAGTCCTGGTTCCGCCGATAGATGGCCATGTTCTCCCGGGCGCGGGCACACAGGGCGAGTTGCTCGGGCGTCTGGAGGTCGCGCACAAGGCGGCTCACGCTGTCGAGCACGTCAATCGCCGGGTAGTGGTTTTGCGTGGCCAGCTCGCGTGTCATCACGATGTGGCCGTCCAGAATCGAGCGCACCGCGTCGGCGATGGGGTCGTTCATGTCGTCGGCCTCGACCAGCACGGTGAACAGGCCGGTGATGCTGCCGCGCTCGCCGTTGCCGGCGCGTTCGAGCAATTGCGGCAGCAGGGAAAAGACGCTCGGCGTGTAGCCGCGTGTGGCCGGCGGCTCACCAACAGCCAGGCCAATCTCGCGCTGCGCCATCGCGAAGCGCGTGACCGAGTCCATCATCAGCAGCACGTTCTGCCCGGCGTCGCGGAAGAATTCGGCGACGGCCATCGCGAGGAATGCGCCCTTCAACCGGGCCAGCGCGGGTTGGTTCGACGTGGCGACGATGACCACGGATTTCTTGCGGCCCGCTTCATCGAGGTCCTTCTCCAGAAACTCGCGCACTTCACGACCGCGCTCGCCGATGAGCGCGATGACGTTCACATCCGCCTCGGCCTGGCTGGCCATCATGCCGAGCAACGTGGACTTGCCCACGCCACTGCCGGCGAAGATTCCGAGGCGCTGGCCGCATCCGCAGGGAGTGAAGGTGTCAATCGCCTTGATGCCAGTTTGAAACGACTGCCGGATGCGTTGCCGTTTGAGTGGATGCGGCGGCGGCAGGTTCGCGCCCACATGGCGGTCAGCCATAATCGGGCCGAGGCCATCGAGCGGTTCGCCTAGGCCGTCAATCACGCGGCCCTTGAGCGCCTCGCCGACGCCGACTTGCAGCGGTCGACCGAGCGCGATGACCTCGCTGCCCGGATGGATGCCGTGCGTCTCGCCCAGCGGCATGAGCAGCAGGTGGTGGTTCCGAAACCCGACGACTTCCGCGAGCGTGCTGCCATCGTGGCGCACGGACTCGATGCGGCAGACTTCGCCCACGGCGGCGAGCGGCCCCTCCGATTCGATGACGAGACCGATGACTTGCACGACGCGTCCGCGGCTGTCCACCAGCCGCGCCTGACGTGCGCGCTGGAGCGCGTGGGTGAGGCGGCCCGTAGGCGGCATTTCGGGGATGAGCGAGGTCATGCGATCAGCGAATCCTTGAGATTCTCCAACTTCGTCTCGCGGCGGGCGTCCACCGTGCCGAA
>CAYQNM010000079.1:0-1387 GCA_964419015.1 uncultured Candidatus Saccharibacteria bacterium
TCTCGCTCCCCAAGCACCGTTGGCCCGACCCGCTGGCCAGATTCAAGCACTCGTCCCGAATCCCTCCGGCGACTGGCAGGCCACTTGGAAAGTGGTCCCGGCGCGCGACCCGGAATTGGAGGCCTACAATTTCATGAACCCGAGGCGCAAGGGCGACTATCAGGTCGAGACGGTTCCCACCACGGGAATTGTTCCCGCGCCCGCCACGCCGGTTTCCGCCGTGAAGGTCACGCCCAAGCCCCTCGCCACGGGCAAGGCCACCATGCCGATGTATTCCACCTTCAGCCTGAAGCAGCCTGTTGTGTTGAGTGGGAAGCCGACGAGCATCGCCATCCAGATCAAGGGCAACTCCGGCTGGGGCCGCATCATCTTCGAATTGCGCGATGCCTCGGGGCAGGTGTGGCGCTCCATCGGCGCGCCGCAGCGCGGCGAACTTTCCCCGTGGCTGCTCGACTGGATGCCCAAGGAGATGCAGCAGCAGAGCGCCGGCAAGCAGGTCAACAAGATCGCCGACTGGAACACCGACGACGTCTGGGGCAAGGCACGGATCAACTTCGACGGCTGGAAGTATCTGGACTTCCCCCTGCCGGGAAATTTCCCCGGCGACCTGACCGTCTGGCCCGGCAACAGCCAGTGGAAGTTCGACCAGGACGGCATCGTCCATTACCCGCTCACGCTCACCGGCATCACCGTTGAGATTCCCGAGAAGGTCTTGAAGCTCCACCAATTCGAGCCGTTGAAGGACGCCTCCATCCAGTTCGGTGAAATCCTCGCCGTCACCCGCGCCGAGCGCTGGCTGCTGTCACGTTCCGCCAGCGCGGGCGCGAACAGCAAGTTCGACCGGCTGCCGCTCGAGCTTACGCCGCGCGAGTCGGACTGAGCCTAAATTTCGAAGCCGGGCGCACGACAAAGGTGCAGATCGCGAGCAGGGCGCGGCCTGAACGCCAAACGCCACGCCCTCCACGCCGCCGGATTCGGAATTCCGCTTCAATCCGGGTCATTCATGGGATCCACGGCTGCAATTCCGGCGTTCGGGCTGAAAAACTCCCCCCGCATTCACGTCTGACCCCCGTGCTTTCCCAGCGCTTTCTGTTCTGCCTGTTGGTCCCCTTCGCCGGGGCGGCCTCCCTGCGGGCCGCCACGCCCGAGGAAGGCTTCGCCTTCTTCGAAAAGCGCGTCCGGCCGCTGCTCGTCGAGCATTGCTACGAATGCCACAGCGTCGGCGCGAAGAAGGCCAAGGGCGGCCTGCGTCTGGACTCGCGTGAAGGCTGGGCGAAGGGCGGGGACTCCGGCCCGGCCATCCTGCCGGGCAAGCCTGACGACAGCCTGCTCATCAAGGGCATCCGCCACTGGGACAAGGATTTCAAGATGCCGCCCGAGAAGCCGC
>CAYQNM010000080.1:0-1366 GCA_964419015.1 uncultured Candidatus Saccharibacteria bacterium
CAGCGTACCGCTTAATAGCACCCCCATCCCAGCCTTCCCCCTTGCAGGGGGAAGGAGTACTAAATGTTGCAGTAAACGGTTCTTTACATTTTTCCGGAGTCAGCATGTCCATCAAATCCGACCAATGGATCCGCCGCATGGCGCAAGAGCACGGCATGATCGAACCGTTCGAGGCCGGTCAGGTGCGCACTTCCGCGCAAGGCAAAATAATTTCCTACGGCACTTCAAGCTACGGCTACGACGTACGCTGTGCCGACGAATTCAAGATTTTCACCAACATCAACTCCACCATCGTCGACCCGAAAAATTTCGACGCGAAAAGTTTTGTCGATGTGAAGTCGGACGTGTGCATCATCCCGCCCAACTCGTTCGCGCTCGCGCGCACCGTGGAATACCTGCGCATTCCGCGCAACGTCTTGACCATTTGCCTGGGTAAGTCGACCTACGCGCGCTGCGGCATCATCGTCAACGTCACGCCGCTGGAGCCGGAGTGGGAGGGCCACGTGACTTTGGAATTTTCCAACACCACGCCGCTGCCCGCGAAAATTTACGCCAACGAAGGCGTCGCACAATTTATCTTTCTGGAATCCGACGAAGTGTGCACCACCTCGTACAAAGACCGCGGCGGAAAATATCAAGCTCAGCGCGGTGTGACTCTCCCAAAAGCCTAAGGAAATGGCGATTATTATTTTTCCCGGGAGCGCGAGCGTCCCGCTCGCTGTTTTGCGGGCAAGATGCCCGCGCTCCCACTGTCCTGCCAACGGTTCTTTACATTTCAATGCAACCTCAAGCAGACCCTTTTATTGTCCCTGTCTGTCACGCAGCCATCGAGGTTCTGTATCAGGATGAGTCGCTGTTGTTGATCGGCAAACCCACGGGATTGCTGACGCTTTCAGGGAAACATCCGCTCAATCAAGATTCCGCGCATTTCCGTTTGGTCAAAGACTTTCCCACCGCCACGATGATTCATCGCCTCGACTTTGGCACCTCCGGCATTCTGCTGGCAGCGCTGAACAAGACGGTGAACGCGCAGCTCTGCAAACAGTTTGGGGCGCGTCTTGTCATTAAATCCTACACCGCGCTTTTACATGGCCATGTGGCGGATGACGCCGGGTGTATCGAATTACCCATCGCCAAAGACCAGGCTAATTTTCCGTTGCAGAAAATCTGTCATGCAACCGGGAAAACAGCATCGACACACTACGAAGTCATCGAGCGCTTGCATCATCCCGCGACCACCCGCGTGCTGTTCACGCCGTTGTCGGGACGCACCCATCAATTACGCATTCACAGCCGCGCGATCGGTCATCCCATCCTGGGTTGCGACCTGTACGCCACCGATGAAGCATTCTTCATGGCCAAGCGT
>CAYQNM010000081.1:0-1354 GCA_964419015.1 uncultured Candidatus Saccharibacteria bacterium
TCGAGCAACGCGCGCAATTCCTCGATCGCTGGATTGATCCGACTGCTGATTTGGTCCGCGCGTCGAGCAACGCGCCATTCCGGCGCCTCCACGGCGAGGCGCTCCGTGATGTATACGCCGTGCATCTTTTCGATCATGCCAGCGGCGAGCCCGAGCCGGAGACGCTCCGAGCCGCGCTCGCGGATCCACGCGTCGCGCTCCGCCGACGCGCGATCCTTCATTGCCGCTGCGCGCTGGCGGTACTCGTCGGAGATTTGGGCGATGAGCGCGTAGCGCGTGTCGCTCTCGTCGTACGCGCTGCGGACGACTCGCTCACCATCCACCGACACCCAATGCGCGGGCATGGAGTCGTCGACAGAGGTAATCACGGTGCTGGACGGATCTGCGAGCCACTCGCGCGCTCGCGACAACAGCACATCTTGCCGCGCGATCAACTTCGCCTTCCAGTAGTTGATGTCTGTCTTCTCCGTCGTCGTCATTTTCTCGTCTCCTATCCCCGGCACCCGCCGGGTCGGTGGGGGCGATCCATGGCCACCAGGCCATCGTCGCTATGTGATCTCATCAAGCAACGCCCAGGCCAGTCTCTACGCGTCTTGTCCCTGCGGTCATCGGCTGAGGGGGTGTGGCATCCTGGTGTGAGCGCCGCTACAGTATCTACGCTCGCTCTGACACTTCCGGCTGTCTCTACGTAGGGTTACTCTCTACGCAAAGATTCCGGCGTGCTGGGGCGAGGTGCTACAGCCAGCAAGCCCGCGGAACCGCGCCGCGACTCTCGGCCTCGATGCGGAGCGCCCAGTCCGGCGGGCATTGCCTTCGCCCTCGGCCCCGCGCCATCCAGCTCGAGACCCGCCCCAGCTTCAGGCCGTGCCCAGCCGCCCAGGCCGAGACCGTCTGCCGACTCGCCGTGATCCACCGCACAAACGGATGCTTTACCCGCCACGGCGCCGCGTGCGCCCTGATGTACGCCGCTCGCTCGGCATAGATCGCCGGATCACCGATGCTCACGCCAAGACCCCTCGCAATCCCCGCGCCACACCGGCCGCCCGGTTGTTCTCGCGTGTCGTCTCTTATAGAATGATTCCAGTGGTAGCCCACGACCCAGACATCCTCCCGGAACGCTACTACACCTCGACTGAGGTAGCCTCCGCCCTCCGCGTAGCACGCGAGACCGTGTCCAGATGGTGCCTAGGAGGCGAACTGCAGGCCGGACGCCTTCCTGGTAGGCGAGCGGGCTGGCGTATCGCAGAAAGCAGCCTGCGCGCGTTCCTGGCGCGCCAGCCGCGCACCATCGCCCATGCCGTACCACTCAAGGGCGGGTAGGAAGATGTGCGAGAAAAAGACGCAGCTTTTCCAC
>CAYQNM010000082.1:0-1337 GCA_964419015.1 uncultured Candidatus Saccharibacteria bacterium
GGAGTAGCCGAGGCCGACGTCCTTGTTGATCCACGCGAGCGTCGGGCCGCCCTCGGGCCACTGCTTGAGCAGGCCGTTTTCCTTGGAGATGTCGCTGCGGTCAGCGCCCCGCCACTGCGGCCAGTCGGTGGCGAAGGTGAGCAATGTGGTCGCGAGCAGGGCGGGAACGAGAAGTCTGTTCATATGGCAGTCTACGGGCTGGTCATTATCGGAGTCACTGACGGGAGGCGGATGGAAAACTTCACGAAGGACGGCCGACCGGAAATGAAGTGGCGGCTTCGTGCGCTGAATCCCAATTCTCCAACTGCAAACAAATCCGCCCAGCATCAGAATTCCACTCGAACGACCACATTGCTCGTGGCTGGCGCACGGCAAGTTTACCTCGAACAACACCGCCTTCTGTTCGCACTTCCTCCGCACGGTAGAGCAACCGCTGAATCGCCGCAGGAACAATCCCATCGGGAACAAATTCGATCGTGTCGTCGCCGTCTTGGTCACGATAGAGCAGGCGGGCACGCTGGCCTCCAGATTCCACGCACATTGTCAATTCATTGGCCTTGTCTTGGATTCGGCCATACAACACCAGCCACAGGAATCGCTCGGCACTTTCTGACGACATCAACCGAACCCAACAACCGTGAAAGAGTGTGCGGACAATCTCATCGAGCGGCGTGACGAGACGCCTGTCGAGCTCCAACCCGCGCAGGTGAGGCCATCCAAACAGTAGTTCCATCGTAGTGAACAGGTTTCTCAAACTCGGCTCTCTTGTTGGGTTTTCAGCATATAGCTTAAGCTGGTTTCTTACTTATATAGCAGAAACGGCTCTCGGCGCTGCTTGAACGCCTCCAAGTCCGCCGCCCAGCCCGTGCGCAACTCCGTCAGCGGCTTCCCTGCCTTGATGCCTGCCAACACCGCCGGCTCGCGCAGCAGCACCTGCATCCGGTCGGCGGCGAAGATCGTTCCGTAGAGCCGCTGCATGGTGACTGCGATGGTCAGGCCCACGTCCACGGCGTTGAGCGCGTCGCGGTCGTTCAGGACGATCCGCACGCCGCCGCAGGGCTTGTCCTTGAACGTGCTGTAGGTCGGCGTGAAGCGCACCGGATAGAAGCGCACGCCCGGCAGCCCCGCGCGGTTCAGCTCGGCGGCGAATCGCACGTCGTTCGTCACATAGGGCGCGCCCACCACCTCGAAGGGCGTATCCGTCCCCCGCCCGACGCTCAGCGCCGCCTCCAGCAGGCCCACGCCCGGATATAGCGCCGCCGCCGCGAGGCTCCGCATGTTCGGCGAGGGGTTCGTCCACGGCTGGCCGAACTCATCGAACCACTGGCTGCGCGACC
>CAYQNM010000083.1:0-1259 GCA_964419015.1 uncultured Candidatus Saccharibacteria bacterium
TCGCGGACTACGTCGCGGCCCATGTGCTCGCGTATGCCGTCACGGACGAGAAGACTTCACCGGTGCTGACCCTGCGGGCCGGCTCCTACGACGTGCGGGCGCAGACCTTGCAGCATGATTTCGCCGTCACCGTGCCAACCACGGCGGAGATGCAACGTGCCGGTGCCAAGGTCGTGGACACTCCGCTGGGCACGCTCTCGCACACGGTCGTGCCGTTCTCCGCCGTCTTCGCCCAGGACCTAGCCGCGCGGCCGACGATGGAAATCGAGGTCACGAAGGAAGTGCATCTCCAGCGCCGCAGCCCGGACCCGAACCGCTTTCGTTACCGGCCGCAGGGCCTGCCTTCGGGCGTGCGCATCACCGCCATCACGCTCGAGAAATCGCCCTTGCAGATCAAGCTGACCAGCGGCGTGCCGGGCCATGTGTTTGAGCTGCCGGAGAAGCCGCGCTTCACCCTCGCGCTGCAAAACGTCACCGCCGCGTCTCAGAGCTACAACCTGACCGTCCGCACGCGCCACCTCGATGGCGACAGCACCACGCTCGCCGCCGACAAGAACGCCGCGCTCAAGGGCGCCGTCGCGCCGGGCCAGACCAAGTCCATCCCGTTCGATCCCGGCTTCACGAAGCTCGGTTACTACGACCTCGCGGTGGACATCGAGATGCCCGGGGTCGCGGGGGCCGACCGGACGCTCACGCGGCGCACCACCTTCGCGGTGCTGCCGCCCGACACGCGCAAGCATCGCGAGAGTTCGCCCTTCGGCGTGTGGGATTTCACCGGCGGCCACTACAGCAGCGCCGATCCCAACCAGGTCGGCCCGCTCTACAAAAAGGCCGGCATCCGCTACGGCATGTTCGGCTTCAAGCCCGAGGACCGGGCCAAATACGGCGTGCTCTGTGGCAACGAGCCCAAGATCATTTACAACGCGAAGGACAATTCCTACACCTCGGGCGTGGACGCTTTCTACGCGCGCAACACGGACTCGGTGAAGAAAGTCGCGCTGATCCTGCACGAGGATTCCGTCTCGGGAAATCATGTGCAGCGCGTGCCGGATATTTTCCATGACCGGCCGCCCTACAAGCTTCAGACCGGTGAGAAGCTCGACGAGCAGAAGCGGTTCAAGGATTTGCTGGAGAAGTGCATCGAAGGCGCGAAGGCGGTGAAAGCCAAATACCCCGACATCCATCTGCGTCTGGGCAACGGCCCCCTGCCCACGAAGGAAGAACTGCTGCGCGCCGGGTTTCCGGGGGAACTTTTCGAC
>CAYQNM010000084.1:0-1248 GCA_964419015.1 uncultured Candidatus Saccharibacteria bacterium
CAGGCCGCACCACGCTGTTGCAATCGCCCGATGGGGGAACCCAAGAAGCCGGCGTTGGCACCTCGACTGGCCACCAGTTCACGTTCTTTGTGAATAACTCGGAAAAGATGCGGATTGACTTGAACGGCAACCTCGGCATCGGCACGACGAGTCCTGTGGCGAGACTTGACGTGTCCGGCACGGCCTCTATTTCTTCAAACTTCGGCATCAACTCCAACAAGTTCTACGTTGACGCGACCAATGGCAACGTCGGCATCGGAACAAAAAATCTGAATGTTGCATTTGAAGTGGTCGGCATCGCTTCAATTTCAAGCCAGACAAATCTCGCGTCGCGCCTCACGATTATCGCTTCGACGTCATCAACGACCCAGGCGACGCTCAAACCGATGCAAAACAACGGTTCGATTATTCTCACTGACGACAGCGGCACGAGTTCGCGTGGGCTTAAGATTAACAATGGCGGGGCGGTTTCCATCGGCACGGATGCCGCTGGTGGCGGCGCCAAATTGGATGTCCAGGGAGCCGTTCAGGTCAATCTGCCCGGCACGGGGACCGGCAATGCCCTGTGCCACACGACCCAGACGGGCACAACTGATCAAGAAATCGTGGATTGCACCTCGGCCCCGGCCGCTGACTACATGGAAATGTATCCCGTGGCCCAGGACGCGGAAGAAGGGGATGTCATCGTGCCAAATCCCGACCGGTTCGCGGTCACCACAAAGGGCGATCCCGTCGCGCAGGTTGCCAAATCCGGCCGGGCGTACGATCCAAACATCATGGGCATTGTCTCGGTTGCCAGCGAGGCAGGAGACTTCAACAGTATCGGACACAACCTCAACGCCGCGGACAATCCGAAGCCGATCGCGCTCAATGGCCGCGTGAAAGTTAAAGTGTCCCTGGAAAATGGACCCGTAGCGGTCGGCGATAAATTGACTTCGTCATCAGTCCCGGGCGTTGCCATGAAAGCGACCCAGCCCGGTATGACCGTCGCTATGGCGCTTGAACCGCTTCTCGTGGGGAGTGTCGCATCCGGTTCCTACGCGAAAGTCATGGCGTTCGTCCAGGTGGGATATTGGGCGCCTTCGGAAAGCTCGCTTGTTCAGGAAACTTCTTCCGGTACGACGAGCGGGAGTTCGACCGTTATCGTGGCCAGTGGCGGGGGAGTTGATGTGCTGGGAACGCTGGCGAACGCCGCCCAGACGGTCGTGCAGACGCTCCGGGCGACGGGTGATATCATCGCGCAGGGGA
>CAYQNM010000085.1:0-1210 GCA_964419015.1 uncultured Candidatus Saccharibacteria bacterium
GGAAGAACTCGACCGGTACGTTGCTATGCTTGAGGAAGCCAAAAAGCGCGATCACCGCAAACTCGGCAAAGAACTGGGCTTGTTTACGATCATTGATGAAATAGGCCCGGGCCTTCCCCTCTTCTACCCCAAAGGTGCTCTGCTCCGCCGCATGGTCGAAATGTTCATCATCGAACTCCAGGAAAAGCGCGGATACCAGCCCATCACGATTCCTCATATCACCAAAGAGGCGCTGTACAAAATCTCCGGGCACCTAGACAAATACGATGCCCTGTTCCCTCCGATGGAGCTCAAGGACGAGTCCGCATACTATATCAAGCCCATGAACTGTCCCCATTTCATGATGCTGTATAAGTCCGTGCCACATTCCTATCGCGAACTCCCGGTGCGGTGGACCTGCACGACCATGAACTATCGCTACGAGAAAAGCGGCGAACTCTCCGGCCTCACCCGGGTACGCTCCCTTACGCAGGACGACTGCCATGTTTTCGCACGGCCCGACCAGATCGAAATCGAAATTAGCACCATGCTCGACATGATCGAGGAGGTCTATAGCACATTCGGACTCAAGGACTTCTCCGTAAGAGTATCTGCTCGCGACCCTATAGATACGCAAAAATATATTGGCGATCCCATTATTTGGGAAGAATCTCAAGATACTTTAATCCGACTCGTCAAGAAAAGAGGGTGGCAATTTGAGGTCGGCATTGGCGAGGCCGCGTTTTATGGTCCCAAGCTCGATTTCATATTCAAAGACGTCTTGGGTCGCGAATGGCAGCTGTCCACCATCCAGTTGGACATGAACCTGCCCCAGCGGTTCGAACTCGAATATACCGATTCCAATGGCACCAAGAAACAGCCCGTTGTCATCCATCGCGCCATTCTAGGTTCCACGGAACGCTTCCTGGGCATCATGATCGAACACTTCGGCGGCGCATTTCCCGTATGGCTCGCCCCGGTGCAGGTCGCCGTCCTGCCGATCTCGGAAAAGATTCTCGATGGAGCGCAAAAAGTCGCTGATCAGCTGAAAGAGGCCGGCATCCGCGTCGAACTCCACGACGAGAACGAATCCATCGGCAAGAAAATCCGCAATGCGGAATTGATGAAAATTCCCTACCTCCTCGTCGTCGGCGAGAAGGAACTCCAAGATAATAGCGTCTCCGTCCGCCGCACCGGAAGGACCGACGAAAAAGAGCGTGGAGACACTGTT
>CAYQNM010000086.1:0-1208 GCA_964419015.1 uncultured Candidatus Saccharibacteria bacterium
CGACGCACAGTTTGTCCGCATCCAACGATCTGCTGATTTCCGGCAAGCTTGAAGTCGACGGAACCGCTTATTTTGATGGAACCGTCAATTTCGGCGGCGTTGCCTCCGCCGCGTACCTCTATGCCCAAAACGGCACGGCAGCCTCTCCCAGCTTCTCCTTTGCCTCCGACCAGGATACGGGGATCTACCGCATTGCAGCCAATATCCTCGGTATCTCCGCTGGCGGAGCTGAACGCATGCGCGTGGGTTCCACCGGCGCTTCGGTCTCCACCAACTTCGAGGTAACTGGCGGTACCGCCTCACTCTCTAACACGCTCTTTGTGCAAAACACCGGCAACGTCGGTATCGGCACCACCAGTCCAAACACAAAACTCGATGTGTCCGGTTCTGCTTCTGTCTCCACGAATTTCGAAGTCCGCACCGGCTATGCCTCGATTTCCAATACGCTGTATGTACAAAATAACGGCAATGTAGGCATCGGAACGTCAAATCCCATCTACTCGATTCAGGTCATCAGCAGTAAATCAGCAAGCATCAATCTGCGTCGCTCCTCAAATGATTCGGGTAATCCGGCGATTCTGTTCCAGAAAGCGCGCGGATCAACCGCATCGCAAACCATTGTTCAGAACGGAGACATCCTCGGGAATATCCTTGCTTACGGCTACGATGGCAACGGCGTTGATTCGTTCCAGGCCGCGAGCATCATTCGTACCGAAGTAGATGGAACACCGTCTGCCAGTAAAATGCCGGCTCGGCTCGTGTTCTATACGACGCCCGCCGCGGGCGGGAACCCCGTGGAACGTTTGAGGATCGATCAGGCCGGCCGCATCGGCATGGGTACGACGTCGCCCGACTATCCACTCGAGCTTGCATCGACATCGGCGGCGTTCACGCTCCGCTCGACCACATCTACCGCATCCGTATCGCTGAATTTCTACCCGGCTGGCGGCGCATCATCGAGCAATCAAAACGGATTTACCATCCGCGCGGGCGGTTCTCCCTCGACGGGCGGCGAACGGCTTGATTTCTTGAACGGCGCCGCCACGCCGGCGGTACTGGTGACCATCGCATCCGCCGGTAATGTCGGCATCGGATCAACGTCTCCATCCAGCCTGCTCGATATCGTTGGTAACCTCTCGGGAAGCACGGGCGCGTTACTTAGGGTCGGTTCAACATCGGACGTATTCCGCGTGCAGGAAAACGGCAAT
>CAYQNM010000087.1:0-1152 GCA_964419015.1 uncultured Candidatus Saccharibacteria bacterium
CAGTTCCGCCAGCGGCATGGTCTTGTGCAGAAAACCGTCGGCTCCGGTTTTGATGGCGGCGTCCGGCAGCTCTTCCAGTTTGAACGCCGTGATGATCACGATGCGCAGCGCGGGACAAAGCGACTTGAGGCGGCGGGCCAGTTCAATGCCGTTCATGCCCGGCAACTGCCAGTCAATCAAGACCAGGGCGGGCAGTTTTCGCTGCCGGGAAATCCACGCGAGGGCGGCCTCGGCATCGGCGAAGACAGCCAGGCAGTGGAAATCCGGTTCCAAGGCCAGCCGGCGCGTCCACATGTCGAGCATGCCCGCGTCGTCATCCACCATGACGAGGGTGATGGGGGCGCTCATGAAGTCAGCGCGGGCGGTGTGCGATTGTCTCTGGCGGGGATGACGGACCGGTTGCCATGCAGGAAGCACCACCGGCTTTCCATCTGATCCCGGTCAGGGATTCAGATCACGCCAGGGTGCGTTCCAGATGATGGGCGCGCCATTGATCGCCTCGCCTTGGGCGGCGGTGCCCCCTGACATTGTGGCACCGTTCGTGACGGCGGACTTCTTGACGAGCTCCGCGTGGCCCTCGAGGAAGGTGATGTTGCCGCCGGTCTTACCGTGGCGGCTGGCGTAGCTCCGGTAGCGATTGGCCGGGTTCACAGAATTAAAGGAGTTTGGCGTGCCCGCAGTGTTCGACTCGTCATTCGGGCTGAACGAGGTGTCATACATCAGCACGGTCTGGACGGGCTTGTTGAATTGAGTGAGCCGCGGCATGCCCGGATAGGCAACCGTCGTGTTGCCATTGCCGCCCGGTTGTTGCTTCAAGTCGAGGTTGTAGGTCCAGCTAAAGAAGCCATATTGGCCATTCATCGAGCCGCCAATTGAGGCGTCGTCCGCACCACTAAATCTGGCGGCCGCGCAGTGCCAGATCTTGCTCAGTCCATTGCCCGGGAAGGGAAGGCTGTTTTTGTTGGCTGTGAGGTTGTTAACGCCGGGCGCGTCCCAGTGAGTGGACAGGGCGTTGTCACCCATGCCGGCTTGCGGCAACAAGTTGAACCAGGCCGCCGCGTCGCTCGGATTTCCATTGGCTCCGGCGAGCTGATACGTGCCGGCTGGACTCATGCCATCGCGCGGGATCCGGTCTTCGTTGTCTGAAGTGTA
>CAYQNM010000088.1:0-1144 GCA_964419015.1 uncultured Candidatus Saccharibacteria bacterium
CCCCGCAGCGAGACACGCAATGCCGGATTGCAGCTCGCTTTGCAATACACGTTTTAACAGTGAAAAACGCTAGCGGCGCGGCGATAAACGTTTGATTGCGGCCACGATCCGTTCACGCCAATCGCTTTCGCCGGGTGTCAGAGCATCGCGCAGCGTAACCCAGATCCGCAGCGCCTCTTCTTTGCGATCCGCCGACTCAAGCAGCGTGGCGAGGCACGAATCGAGCTCCAGCCGTTTTCGCTTATCGATCTCACCTGCATAGAATAGCGCTTGAAACATGGCAATTTGTTCAGAGATGGAGACCTCGGCCAGCAGCTTCGCGGCGCGCGCCTGATCCTGGGAACGGCACTGGAACCAAAAGATCGAGTGCGCGTTATGGCGGACCTCGGAATTGATCGGCTCCTGGTTCTTGCGCATGTCGTTCACGGCGCGCAGCAGCATCCCCTCGCCCTCCGACCCCAGGTTATTAAACGCCGCAAGCTGAATTTTCCGGACGTAATCATGCGCCCGTCCGGTGGCGAGTGCGGTCGCAAAATGCTGTTTGGCCGCATCGAAATCTGTTCTTGTCCAAAGCTGCCAATGACCCCAGTAAGCATGCGCGTATGGATTGGCGGGATCGGCTTCCAGCGCCAACCGATAATGTTGCTCGGGTTTTAAATTCCGCTGCCCGTCCCGCCAACGCAGAAAATCCGCCCACCCCACATGCGCCAACAGGTCGGCTTTGCGCGCGCCGTTTGCATCACCCAAACCCCGATGCAACACCGGAACTAACTTATTAACCACCTCGGAAAAAGTTTGGTTACTGGAACTTGCAACGCTTAGATTCGCCAGCCATTCCATGGCGAGATCTTCCTGCGCCATGCGCACCCTGCTGCGCTCCTCACCCAACCGACCCATGAGCTTGGCCAACTGGCTGCCGCCCTCGGCGTTCTGTAACGCCTGCTCGAAACTCAGCCATGCCCGCTCGTAATCCGCAGCGCCTTGTTGCAACTTGCCCACATTGTAAAGCTCAGCAACCTCGCGTTCCCGCTCGCGAAACTCCGACACCATCTGGATGGCTTGATACACCGCGAAAACAAAAGACAGCACCGCGGTAACACCGCCCGCCCACTTCAGAATGCGCTGCATTCCGGAAGCAGATTCT
>CAYQNM010000089.1:0-1125 GCA_964419015.1 uncultured Candidatus Saccharibacteria bacterium
AAAGAAATCCCAGCGGTTACCGGTATGAATTGGGGGCAGATTGAGCAGTTTGTTCGCCGTGGTTTCGCCGGGCAGTTGAAGGTCAGTTTTGCTGGAGACCATGTGAAGGAAATTGCCCAGCACGTTGAGTTCGTATCCCTCGGGATAGCACAACGACTCCATGAATACTGTGAGATTCTTGCCTACAACATCCAAGATAGCGGCTGGGTGTATGACTCTGGATTGCTTGAAATTTCCGATCAAAAATTTCTGACCAGTTGCTTAAAGAAAGCCTATGCAGTGGTGGACGGTTGCATGAACGAACGCAAGACCAAGGCGGGCCGCCGCAATCAGGTTCTTTTTGCGCTCGGAAAAGTCAGAAACTCCGAATTTGAACTGAACGAAGTAGAAGAAATTGTGAGAAAGGAATTCCCGATAACTACCGCCAATACAGTTCTTGCTGTCGGGCAGATGTTGGCCGATCTGGCCTCCGGTGATGCCCCACTGCTTCGACGGGCATCTAAAGCTGCTAATTATCGCTTTGCAGACCCACGCTACTTAATGTGTATCCGAGTCATACTCAGAAAAACGCCAGAGGGAGAAAAGGTCGCTAAAGCGACTTGGCGGAGGTGAACAGTGAACATTGTCGCTCAACAATCCATCCTCGGGGACGTTACCCTCGAATCTTTTGGGAGTCGCGCTGCGGTCGGACTCGGGCCGCACCTGGCCTCGCCGGAGGCGTTCACGCAGTGGTGTCACGAGCATCCCGAGGAGCTGCGGCATGGCCGCTGTAGCGCAGCCGTCCCCGGCTGCGAGTTCCCGCACCGTCTCGGGGCGTGGGCTTTCTACGGGCGGCGGGACGCCGCTGCTACTCGCAGGCGGGGACGCCTGCGCTACGGGGAAACTCCTGCGCTATGGGCATGAGTGACGCGACACAGCCGGGTCATCTGCTCGCGGGGTTGCACTCGCGGGGCGGGCTGCCGCACTTGAAGCGTGAGGGCGGGGTTTACTTCGTCACTTTCCGGCAGGCGGGCACGCTGCCGAAGGAGGTTCTGCTGCGCTTCAAGCAGGAGCGCGAGGCCATCCTGCAACAGGCGCTCGCCGCGAACCGTCCGCTCACCTGGCATGAGCAGGAGGAGCTGTTCC
>CAYQNM010000090.1:0-1111 GCA_964419015.1 uncultured Candidatus Saccharibacteria bacterium
CATCCCGCCGGGCCGGAATAACAAGCTCTGGAACACCGGCCCCGAGGTGCTGCGCCTGCTTTGCTGCTGCGCCCCGTGCTACGAGCATCAGGACACGTTCATCACGGAATAGGTTGTGCGCGCCCTCATACCAGAAATTGCAAGGCTGCCGAGTGGGCCGAACGAGAAGCGGACAGAAATTTTTGCGCGAGTTCTGGGAAGCCTTGCCGTGCTTATGCCGTTGCTTTACCCATGTGCTGATGTGTCTGGTCTTGGCGGACAATACTGGACTCTCGGGTTTCCCTTTGGCGGTTTGAGTCTCTACCGGAGCCTCGTCGGCGACGGGAGTGAAACCGGGCTTAGAATATCTGTTCATCCTTTCGATTTCCTTCTCGCCGTCGCGACGTCACTTTGGTTCGGGATGCTCGTCTACTTGTTCTTGAAGCTCACCTGTCGTTTGTTTTCTGCGTCAAAATCGACCGGCCAAACCTGAGATGCCACCCACTCGCGTCCGCCTCTTCATCAAACCCTATTGCCCGTGGTGCTCGAAGGCCCAAGACTGGCTCGACGCGCGCGGCGTGGATTACGAGGTGCTCAACGTCATGGCCGACGACAAGGCTTGCGAGGAGATGGAGCGCCTCTCCGGCCAGCCCCTCGCCCCCACCATCGAGGTGGACGGCTAGGTGCTCGGCGACTTCGGCCCACCGGAGATCAAAAAGTGGTGGAAGCAGAACGGGTGGGAGTGAAATGAAGAAACTCCTAAATAGTGCCCCTAAACCAGCCGCCGATGGGACGCGGTGTCCTCACCGCGTCCACCCTCCGCAGTGCTACGGAATCCCGGGTTCGACCGGTGGAACGCCGCTCAGTTCCGGACGCTTCGCACGCAGCGTCCACACGGCCAACACATCGCCCTGCACGATGCGCGGTGCCGGCCCCAGGCAGCGCCTTGTCCACCTCCACCGCGGTCATTTTTCCCGCCCGTTCCTCGGCGGTCTCGGGTTCGTCAAGCAGCTCCGCGAGGGCGGGAATGCGAACGGGTTCGGCCGCGCCCATCGCGATGGCAAAGCTCGTGATGCGCCTCGCCGCCGCCAATAGTTGACCCCGCTCCGCTTGTCCAAAGCTGCCAGGATTG
>CAYQNM010000091.1:0-1106 GCA_964419015.1 uncultured Candidatus Saccharibacteria bacterium
GCGCGCCGGCCGCTTGTTTCCTCGACTTTGGCGTGTTGCAGGCGAATCCTTTCTGACACGAAACGCATGAAAACATACCCCCTCTGCCTCGCCGTCGCCGCCGTGGCGACGCTGCTCTTCACCGGCTGCAAAAAGGAAGATTCCAGCCCTCAAGGTGGCAAGGCTGGCGGGGCCGCGCTGCCCGTGCCGCCGCTGGTGGCCGACTGCACGCCGGGCATCCGCGGTGGCCGTCTGGTCATCGCCACCTTCGGCGATCCCAAGACGTTCAACCCCATCACTGAAAACGAGGGTTCCTCGCGCGACATCATCCGCTTCCTGTTCCTCGGCCTGACGGACCTCGACGCGCCAACCGAAAAGGTGAAGCCCTCGCTCGCGCACAAGTGGGAGGTCGCCGCCGATCAAAAGACGTGGACGTTTCACCTGCGCCAGGGCCTCGTCTGGAGCGACGGCCACGCGCTCACGGCGGATGACGTGGTTTTCACCTGGAACGACGTCATCTACAACCCGAAGATCGTGAGCGCCACCGCCGACCTGTTCACGATTGACGGCAAGAAGTTCGAAATCACGAAGGTGGACAATTTCACCGTGCGCATCGTGACGCCGGACGTTTACGCGCCCTTCGAGGAGGCCTGGGGCGGCACCGCCATCCTGCCCAAGCACGTCCTGGCGAAGTCCGTGGCTGAGGGGAAGTTCGAGTCGGCCTTCGGCATTGACACCCCGCCGGACAAGCTCGTGTGCAGCGGGCCGTTCAAGCTCAAGCAGTTCAAGGCCGGCGAGCTGACGCTGCTGGAGCGCAACCCGAACTTCTTCGAGGTGGACAAGGCCGGCACACGCCTCCCCTACCTCGACAACGTGATCTACACCACCGTGCCGGACATGAACGCCATGTCCATGCGGTTCCTCAAGGGCGAGAGCGACCTCTTCGAGGACGTGCGCCCGGACGAGTATGAGCGTTTCAAGACCGAGTCGGCGTCAGGCCGCTTCAAGCTGGAGCAGCTTGGCGTCGGTCCGGAGAAGAGCTTCGTCTGGTTCAATCTCAATACGAATTGGGCGGCTCAAATCCAGTTCTCCGCGGACAAGCCGGACGCGCACCTCACCGTCGAGAA
>CAYQNM010000092.1:0-1078 GCA_964419015.1 uncultured Candidatus Saccharibacteria bacterium
CATTACGCAGCGTCCAGGTACGTGATGAGGTACTGGTTGTTCGTGTTGTTCGCGGCGTTCGCGCCGACCGTCAGCGTGTCCGCCGTGATGGTGAAGTCGGACAGCGCGCGGTAGGCGGCGGTGGCGATGGACGCCTTCGTCGCCAGCACGAGGAACGACACGAGCGCGTCGCCCACGGCGATGCCGGTGACGGTGATGGCGGGAGTGCCCGTCTCATCCTGGCCGTCCACGAGGACCTGCACCAGGCGGCCGTGGACGCCGACGGCGGAGACCGTGGCGGCGTGGGCCGCGAGGTCGGTCGCGATGCCGTCGATGTCGGTGTCGAGGTTCGTCTCGTCGATGACGGCCTGCGCCGTCCCGACGCCACGCCCGGCGGTCCCGGCGAGGACCGTCTGCGTTCGAGAGCTACGTGCGGGAGAGGTCATCATCGGCTCCTATCGGAAGTAGACCGCGAGGCGGTAGGTGTAGTCCTCGTCGTTCGTCGTGCCGTCGACCGTGATGGTGTAGGCGATGATGGGCGGGAGGACGGTGTTCACGGAGTAGTGGTCGGTCGCGGTCGCGGAGCCGGTGTCGTCGTCCGCGATGCCGGTGATGCCCTCGCCGACGGCGACCGTGGTCAGCGTCGGGGACGCGGCGGCGGTCTTCTGGGTGATGCCGTCCCACCCGCCGAGGTTGGCGAGCGGCGAGTCGTCGAGGCTGTTCTCGTTCGTGAGGTCCGGCACCGACAGCGTGAAGTCGAGCAGCGGGGTGCTGCCGGTCATCGCGTCGATGAAGAGCATGAAGAGGGCCGAGCGCGCGCCGGTCGGCACGCGGATGGCGTACCGCCGCACGTCGGAGCCCACTTGGTTCGTGAGCGTGCGCGACTCCAGGAGGCGGAACCGCTGCGCCTGGCTCGTGGTGTTCAAGGTGATGGCTGCCATGCTTACGACGCCCTTTCTTGGGTAGGCCGGGGGCTAAGATAAGCCCCCGGCCCTTTCCTTATGCTACGCGGTTGCGACTGTGCCGCGCGCGGAGAGCGGGCCGACGTTACCGGCCGCGTCCTTGAAGCGCGCGTAGAACACGTACGTGGTGGCGGCCG
>CAYQNM010000093.1:0-1076 GCA_964419015.1 uncultured Candidatus Saccharibacteria bacterium
TCATTGAGCCCCGCAAAAATACGATCCATACCATTTAAATCACTCCCCTTGTTTTTCTCAAACGTTTTCCTTGCCAGTATTCATAAAATGGCCCAACCACGAAACCGACAAGGAAATAAAAGATAATATCTTCCAAAGGAACGCCGATAACCCGTATCCCGGAAAGATGATCGAATAACCATGTTTTTTCAATGATACCTGGAGAGAGAAACATAAAAACCCAGAAGAAGGGTAGAACTAAAAACGCAACTAAAAACCCGCTTGTCAGCGCATCTTGCCAGAGATCTCTTCTTACAATGATGACAACTATCCCAATGATCAGGAGGGCGACCGTAGTGGCCCAAAATGATGTCAGGTGAAGCCACCAAACTCCGCCGGCCAGGATCATAAATGTCAATGGAATCAAGAAAAATATTCCGAAGCCAGGCGTGACGGTTTTTCTTTCAGAGAGTTTCTGTTTAAAAACTTCTTCATAAAGAACTGCGGCGATGCCGCCGTTCGTAAATCCTAGGAGGAGATCTTCAACACCGACTCGTGTCCCTGTGACTGTCAGTGGTCTCCACCAATCGACCGTCCAAAAAAGATATTCTGCGACCAGCCCGCTGGCGGCGATAAATATGCTCATAAACCACATTTCTTTTCTCAAGTCCCTTCTTGATATGTAAAGAATCAACCAAAAGACGAAAAAGAGCACTGTTGTGACAAGATACGCGTATTGAGGCGGAATATGCATAGTACGTTTGGTGGACCCGAGGGAATTCGAATCCCTGACCTCTGCAATGCGAATGCAGCGCTCTACCAGCTGAGCTACGGGCCCAATATTTTCTTCAGGTACTTTCTTCCTGCCGCTGACTTAAAATATACCTCACGCTTTCTCGCACTAGCGAAGTCGGAAAACTGTTCGTTGTGCACTACCTGAAAGTCCGACATGCGAGAGGTCGTCCTCGTGTGTCCCGAACGGTGTTCCCTGACTCTTCGGGCAAGATTATTGGTTACTCCCTTGTATATCTTGCCTCTGCGGGCCCGTAAAACATATACTGTATACATTCGAAGGGAAGCGCTCCCCGCCCGACTGG
>CAYQNM010000094.1:0-1074 GCA_964419015.1 uncultured Candidatus Saccharibacteria bacterium
CCGGCAAGAACACGACGCTGCTGCGTTTCGTCCGTCCGCCGCACGCGCCGACGCTGGGCCGTGAGCTGCCGGCGGAATGCTCGGTGAGCCTGACCGTGCGCTTCGACATCGAGGATCGCAGCTTTCACTGCGAGACGAAGCGCAACCCTGGCTCCGAGCACCACTTCGGCGCTCACTCGCATTCGCTTCAGGGCCGCGCGGGCTTTGCCTTCACGCCGGTCCCCGAGCGCCGGCTCAATGTCTGGGCAGACACGGGGAGCTATCATCACGAAGGCGAGTGGTCGGTGAACCTGCCGCACTCGGTCGAGGCCTCGCGCGGCATGGAAGGCTGCGGCGATGCGTTCAGTCCGGGCTGGTTTGAACTTCCGTTGCGCCGGGGGGGCCGAGTGACGCTGGCCGTCAGCGCAGAGGCGGAGGAACTTTTCGATCTCGCAGCGTTTCGGTTCACCAGCGCGGGTGTGACGATCCAGCCGCCATTCCCTCTCACCCCGGCCCTCGCCCCCGAGGAGCGGGAGAACGTCAGCCAGCGGGTCGTCGAAACCATGTTTCTTCCGTCCGAAGAACCACGCACGCCTGCCCTCCCGCTCCCCAAGGCAGAGGGCCGGGGTGAGGGGAAAGGGAGCGAACAACCACCGAAGGCTTCCATTTCCAAGACCCGTGCGCTTTTCGACTTTATCACCGAGACCACGCCGTTAGAGGCGCAGTTGGAACTGCTGCCGGCCCCCATTGTCGCGGCGGTGCGGACGCCTGCGTTCGCCGCACCCGCCGGCTTCGGTGGACCGGAATGTCCGCCTCCCGCAGGCGACTTCGCCTCCGTGCTCAACCGCGCCATCCGCGCGTTTGTCGTGCGGCGGGGCGAGGGCAAGACGGTCATCGCTGGCTACCCGTGGTTCCTGGACTGGGGCCGGGACACGCTCATCTGCGCGCGGGGCCTGCTGGCCGCCGGGCTGCGCGACGAGGCGGAGCAGATCCTCGTGACCTTCGGACGCTTCGCTGAGAACGGCACGCTGCCCAACGCCATCTACGGCGACAACGCGAGCAACCGCGACACCAGCGACGCGCCGCTGTGGTATG
>CAYQNM010000095.1:0-1054 GCA_964419015.1 uncultured Candidatus Saccharibacteria bacterium
ATTGTTCAACGAATCACTCACCGTAACGCAGGCGTTCGGGGTCGGACTAGGAGTCATTTCGCTGGTTATCTTGAGTATTCGTTAGCCATACCGCTCTCATCGTTCAAAGCCGACGCGCGGAGCGGTCGGCTCCCCGACTCCCGTCGGGACGTCGGGGCGGATAAAATATACATGCTCTCATCGTTCAACGGATAGGACATCTCCCTCCGAAGGAGGAAATGTAGGTTCAATTCCTACTGAGAGCACACGAATCTGACATTCTAGGTAGTTCCGGTATACTGTACTCACGATGAAACTTCTTGGTTTTATTTACGCCATTGCGGCGGCTGTTACCTGGGGTTTGGTGTACACCCTTGATCACAAGATTTTAACGAGGGCGACCCCACTTGCGTACCTGTTTATAAATTCTATCTTCTCGGCTCTTATTATTCTTCCCGTGCTTTGGGGTGACCGTCATTCTATTGGGGATATTTTTAATTCTGGAAAAGCAAACTTATCCCTCATCACGCTCTCGCTCTTTCTCGCCATGCTCGCCAACTTTTTTATTTTTTCTGGGATTAAAATCCTTGGAGCGCCTACGGCATCTATTTTTGAAATCGCCTATCCGTTTTTTGTCGTACTTTTCAGTGCTCTGCTTTTTCGGGAAGCCGTGAGTGAATATTTTATTATCGGTGCCTCTCTCATTTTTGCAGGCGCTTTCATTATTATCCGCCTCGGCTAACAGCTGTTGAGGGGCACCCTCAACGACTGCAATGGAAGGCTTGACAAAAGAGGTATGGCTGACATATCATCCAGATGGGCTGATAAGTGCAGGGTCGGAGAACCTCGCGCTCTTGGGGATCATCGCGAGTACCAGAGATCTATCAGCCCGTTTTCATAGACAAAACCGCCGATGAGGCGGTTTTGTGACGCTATTGCTGGGGTGCTGGGGTCGTTGCTGGCGGACAAGAGCATTTCGATTCGGCTTCGCTACAGCCGGAGCACTTGGCCTGGCAGTGGTCTCCGCCGCAGGCATGGCTGGCGTCATGCTCGGCCGCTTCGGCTCCGCACATGT
>CAYQNM010000096.1:0-1042 GCA_964419015.1 uncultured Candidatus Saccharibacteria bacterium
GAACAAGGGCAAAAATACCTTGTATATCGATATCCGATTTTCTTACTTCAAACTTATGTTCCATGATATTTTCGATATGCAATACGAATGGGAAGACAAGCTACTCATTGATCACAAACCACTTTCCCTCACTAATAACTTCGATCCTGCTGTCTATGACTTTAAGAGCAGAATTATCATCCATAACATAGGTTTTTTCTTTCATGCCCTGGGTAGCATCCCTAATATTGGTCTCCCTTAGTTTTTTAAAATATTCGGAATTGAGATGGGGCAAAAAATAAAAATCGACATAACCCAAACCCCTCATGTCCTCTGTCTTATCAAGATCTTCTTCATAAAGCATCTGAGAAACTTTAAGGGCAAGGTCGGGGTTGGTAACCATACTACCCGCACTCACCCCCACATACACTTTCGTTTTCAGCATATCTGGCAAAAAGTTCACCAATCCAGACTTGTTAATCCACTCCATTAAATGATAGGTGTTGCCTCCCTCAAAAAATAAAACGTCGGCCTCTTCAAATTTCGCTTTCCATACTTTTTCATCAACCGCAGAAATATCTGCGATATCGATTGATTTAAAATTCTGCTTCTTGAGATTGACAAGGTCCCGTACGAGCCATCCTTTATCGCCCACCTCAACATTCGAAGCGGTTGGAATAAACGCGAGCGAAGTTTCTTCTGGTTTTTTACCAACCAGTTCAAAAAGAGCACGTGCTATTGATGTGTTCGTTATGCCTCCAGAAGTAAGGAGTAATTTCATTTTATACTTGATAGCTAACCCGCAATAACCCCTATTCTCATAGCTATTGACAAGTAAGAGCTAGATGTGCTATACTTTTTCTATCACGGTGGGCTGGTGGATTCAAGATGTAGGACGTCTGGCTGTAGTGTTTGCCAGCTCCGACCTCCAGCGCGAACCTGCTGAGCCTGCACACCAGCCCCCGTGACCTGCCCGCCGACCTCGGCGGGCCTTTTTATTTCATACTTGATAGCTGATTCACAAAACGCCCGCGCCATTTACAAATATCATACCATGTAGTAT
>CAYQNM010000097.1:0-1033 GCA_964419015.1 uncultured Candidatus Saccharibacteria bacterium
TGGTGTGGCTTGCGATCATCTACGGAGGCTTTTGGTTGCTGCGTATATCGCCCTTCCACATCGGACCTGCGTACGCGGCGAACTGGAATTTCTACGAAGCATTTCTGCAACTGTATCTCTTCGCGGGCTTGCCGTATTTTTGCATTACTTTATTGTGCAGAGCTTCGCGTAGCGAAGACTTCTACGACCCGGCGGTGCGCATTATTCACATGCTCAATCAATCCGCATTGCGTTTCATGCGCGGCGACCGATGGAACTCGATACTGCGGGTGTTTCGCAACCGCTATAACCGTAAAGTTATCCTCAACCTCGTCATGCGCGCGTACTTCATTCCGCTCATGATCATGCAGGTGCTGAACTACATGCCATTGGCGCTCAAACTGCACAGCGCGGTGTTCGACAGACACGAACTCATGGCGATTCTCTTTTGGCTGGTCGCGATGCTGTGGCTGTTCGACACGGTGAACGCGGCGCTGGCGTATTTGCTCGAATCCCGCTGGTTGGAAAATCGCTCGCGTTCGATCGACATGACCATCACAGGCTGGGCTGTATGTCTGTTTTGCTATGAGCCGCTCAACAATATTCCCGGAACTTTCTTGCCGTTCGCACCTTTTCTAGCCACCGGCAACATTAGCGCGTTGATCGTACCGAGCCACGATTTCCTGATTGGCCTCAAAATCGCCGAAATTGTTTTGCTTGGTGCGCATGTTTACATTGATGTTGCACTTGATCCTTCGGTTGCGAACATCACACTCAAGAAACTGCAAACACGCGGACCGTACGCACTGGTACGCCATCCCGGCACAACGACGAAACTGCTGTTTTGGTTTACCCTTTCATTTGGCTACAGTGAGTTTTGGACAGCTAAATTCATATTTGGCTATCTTGGGTGGGCTGGACTCTACATCGCACGCGCACTGACCGAAGAGCGTCATCTGCGTCAGTATGCCGAATACCGCGATTACCAACAGAAGGTAAAGTATCGCTTTATTCCTGGAGTGATTTGATGGGATCCACTTCACTGTCACGACAA
>CAYQNM010000098.1:0-1015 GCA_964419015.1 uncultured Candidatus Saccharibacteria bacterium
TGGCAATGGGAACCGTGTGGACTGATATTCCACCAATCGCAGCCAATGCAGCAGAGCGGCTGGGTTATCCAACCCAAAAGCCACTTGCACTCCTTGAGCGCATCATCCAAGCCAGCAGCAAGGAGAATGACATCGTCCTCGATGCGTTCTGTGGTTGTGGCACGGCGCTTGTGGCTGCCCAGAACTTGAAGCGGCAGTGGATTGGCATAGACATCTCCCCCACTGCCTGCCGCGTGATGGCCAAACGGCTGAGAAAAGACTGTGCCCTTCCAGAGAGCGAGGCGCTTTGGAATATCGGGCGCGGCTTCGTGGTGCGCGACCTCCCGTGGACCGAGGAAAAACTCCGTGCCCTCCCGCCGTTCGAGTTTGAGAACTGGGCCGTCATCGCCCTCGGCGGCATCAAGAACAAGGTGCAGGTGGGCGACATGGGCATTGATGGCCGCATCTTCCCCGTCGGGTCGGAACCGAAAGCCTTCGGGTCGGACGAACTCGGCTTGCAGGAGCGCTGGTATCCCATCCAAGTGAAGCAGAAGGACAAGGCGGGCCGCCCGGACATTGACCAGTTTGAAACGGCGATGCGCCGGGCCAAATGCGCCAAAGGCTTCTTCGTCTCCTTCGCCTTCTCGGACGATGCCCTGCGCGAAATCCAGCGCTTCTTCGTCGAAGATCACGCCATCATCGTCCCCCTCACGGTGCAGGAGATATTGGAGGAGCAGATTGGGATGAAGCTGGTGTAAGAGCGGCCGACCGCGAGAAGCGTGTGGAGCGACAAGTAAGCGCCGACCGCTGTCCCCTCTCCCTCGGAGGGAGAGGGTTAGGGTGAGGGTGAAGACGTGGTAGTCTGATGACGTGCGAACGCTACTGAACACAGTGGCCTCTCTCCCTCACCTCGTTCCTCTCCCGCTGGGAGAGGGGCCACGCAGTCCGCATCACTTTCCCCGGAGCGCGGGTGTGTGCGCAGCACCACCCGCAGCCAGCCACGTAGTCCGAACGCGCTGCGGCTGGTCTGCGACAC
>CAYQNM010000099.1:0-1014 GCA_964419015.1 uncultured Candidatus Saccharibacteria bacterium
CCACGAGCGAGATGTGGGCGATCCACTTCCGCCGCACAATGCCGCGCCTCTCGCAAACCATCGTGCGTTCGTTCCACTATTACAAGCCGCTCGGCGGCCGGTATGACGACCGCGATCATATGTGGGTGTTTCCGGGGGCCGGCAATGCCCGTATCCAGTACGCGCACATGGAGGGAAAGCACGATCACCTCAATTACGCCGGCCCGGCGTACACGCACATCGCTTTCGATGAGCTGACCGAGTTTCCCGAAGAGCAGTACATGTATATGGGCACGCGGCTGCGGACGAAGGACCGGGTACTCCGCGGCATGCTCGTTACCCGCGCGGCCACGAACCCCTGGGGCGATTACCTACCCTGGGTCCGCAAGCGCTTCATCGACCCATACCCCGCTGGCAACAAGGTCATCGCCGAGAAGATCAAGATGCCCGACGGCAGCCAGCGGTTGAGTTACCGCCTCTTCATCCCCGCCCGCCTCTCGGATAACCCGTGGCTCGCCAACGACGAGAAGTACGCCGCGCAGCTGGCCTCCCGGCCGCGCCACATCCGCGAAGCGCTCCTCAACGGCGATTGGTACGTCGACGTCGGCGCGTTCTTTTCCGACGAGTGGGAGCAATCGCTTCACGTCGTCCGGCCGTTCATCGTGCCCGACTCGTGGCCGCGCTTTCGCTCGTGCGACTACGGCTACGCCGACCCGTCGTCGGTGTCCTGGTGGGCGCAGACGCCCGATTCGCATCTCGTCTGCTACCGGAACCTGTACGTCAAGAAGCACACCGCCGAAATGCTCGCGTGGCGCATCCGGGAGATCGAGGAGTCGGTCGGAGATACCGAATGGGACCGCGAGCGCGGTTGCTCCCGGCTGTCCGGACCGCTCGACCGCTCGTGCTGGGCGGAGGCCGGACACGTGGGCCCGACCATCGCCGAGACCATGTCCCGCGTCGGCGTGGCGTGGTTCAAGGGGGAGAACGGCCCGCACCAGCGTGCGCCCGGCTGGGATCAGTTCCGCCGGCGCCTCA
>CAYQNM010000100.1:0-1006 GCA_964419015.1 uncultured Candidatus Saccharibacteria bacterium
CTTCTGGTTCTCTACCTGTACCTCTTCCTAATGATATCTCGGTACTTGTAAATTGTTCAGATGGTTTTATATCTGGTTTAGCTTGTGGTTTAGAAAATGCAGCTTGAACCTTACCTAGCAAAGTATCTTCTGGTGGCTTTACTCCTTTTGGTACTGATATTGTTTTAGCTCCTACTCTTTCCAATCCTTCACCAGTTTTGAAAACTCCTGATGCTGTTTTTATTGTACCAGCGATTGTTCCTTTTGACATTAGAGATGTTCTAGCTGAACCTAAACCTAATCCACCTACTGGTGCGAATTGTGCAAAGTCTAGAATGTGAGTATAAGGAATATCTTTTGTAGATTGTCCTTCATGTTCTGGAATGATAAGTTCTACTTTTGTTCCTGTTGCTGGTGATGCGCCTCTTCCTCTTGTTTTTGCAACTGTACCGCTTGGTACTACTGCTATTTTAATTGGTGATTCTAAAGATGAGAATGGTACTAGTCCAGATGGATCAATATTTCCAGAACCAAGTTTAATATCTATGTTTTGCTTTCCTGATATATCGCTAGCTGCTTGTCCTTCTTTGTTGGCTAAGTTCTGTCTTAGAATGGAATTGATTTTATCTGATTGTGGTTTGCCTTGTGGTTGTTGTTTAGATGATGTTTGCTTTTGTTGTGGTGTTGAGCTTGCATAATTTGTTTTCAATCTTTCTATAAGAGATTGTTCACCTGTTACTGTTCTTGTACCAGTCGGTGTTTTGATTGTTACTTTTTCTTCTGTTGGTCTTGTTGATATTCTGGATAGATCAGATGGTGCGCCATGATAAAGATCTTGGTTTCTTACTGCCACTTGTCCTTTTGCATTTACGGTACTTGGCAAGCTTGAAGGTGTTTGATTTGAATAACTAAATGAACCAGCTTTAAGAGCTGCTTCCCTAGCTCCTGCATATTGATCTTTGCTTTGTCCTCTTCCATATGCGCCCTCTACCATCTTTTGTTGTTCTGCCTTTGCAGCTTCTTGTCT
>CAYQNM010000101.1:0-1006 GCA_964419015.1 uncultured Candidatus Saccharibacteria bacterium
CTATCTGCCCATCGTGCGCGACAAGGTGCCCGAGGCGCTCGCGCTGTTCGACTTCTCCGAGCCGAGCCTGGTCACCGGCAAGCGCGAGAGCACCAGCGTCCCCGTGCAGGCGCTCTTCCTTCTGAACAGCGAGTTCGTCGCGGAGCAGGCGGGGTCGCTTGCGAACCGGCTGCTCCGCTGGCAATCCTCCGGTGTCAGCGCGGACGCGGACGCGCAGCTCAAGGAGCGTGTGGACGTGGCCTACTGGCTCACGCTCACCCGCCCGCCCAGTGCGAATGAACTCAAGGCCGCGCAGGATTTCTTTACGAAGTTCACCGGCGGCAAGCCCGCGAGCCCTGCGCTACAGGCCGCCGCGTGGACCAGCTATTGCCGTGCGCTGTTCGCGAGCGCGGAGTTTCGCCAGTTGAACTGAATTCCATCCTCCGCTCGAAACCGCTTCCTCCTATGAACCCGACCTCCTCCTTCCCGTGTCAGCAGTTCACTCCGCTGTTGTCGCGCCGCGCGGCGTTGAGTTCCGTCTCCTGCGGCTTCGGCTGGCTGGCCTTTTCCGCGCTGGCGAACCGTCTGAACGCCGCCGCTGCTGCTGACAAGCCGCTCGCACCCAAGCAGCCGCATTTCACGCCACGCGCCAAGCGCGTCATCTTCCTGTGCATGAGCGGCGGGCCGTCCCATGTGGACACCTTCGACTACAAGCCGCAGCTCGTCGCTGACGCCGGCAAACCCGGCTCGCGCCCCGGCAGCACATGGCTCGCGCCCAAGGCCGAGTTTCAGCAGCGCGGCCAGAGCGGCCTGTGGATTTCCGATTTCTTCCCCAACGTCGCCCAGCACGCAGATGAGCTCGTGCTCCTCCGCTCGATGCAGACGGATTTGCCCGCGCACCCGCAGGCGTTCCTGCGCATGCACACGGGCACGTCGCAGTTCGTGCGTCCGTCGCTGGGCGCGTGGGCCACTTACGGCCTCGGCACGGAGAACGAGAACCTGCCCGGCTTCATCACCATCGCGCCGC
>CAYQNM010000102.1:0-1001 GCA_964419015.1 uncultured Candidatus Saccharibacteria bacterium
CGACTGCTTCGGCGTCGTGGACGGCTTCATGGTCGATGCGGTCGCCACCCCTACCAGGTGGGCCTTCGGGGTCAGGAGCGCGGGGACGCCGGTGTTCGCCGTCAGAAACTCGGGGCTCATCGACACGATTTCGGGGTCGAACAGCAGCACGAACGCAACGGACGGCTATGTGTTCAACGCGATTCAAACCCCTACTAGGTTCATCGTGGATTTCCAGACCAACGGCGCAACAAGGATGAATCTGACGAACGCAGGCGTCTGGACGCTTACGGACGGAACGTCGCCTGCGACGTGGACTTCGGCAGGTGGATCCGGGAATACGATGACGATTACGGCCGGAGATCCGTACATATTCAACGCGGGTCGTGGTATTCGACTCACGGCTGGAAGCGGAGCATTGAACTTTTGGTCGGCCAACGCTTTTGCCACAAACGCTCTATTTTTATCAAACAATGGGGCGGGAGATCCTATCACGCACGTATCTATCCCTGGTTCCATCGGGAATGCGGCGGCGGGAAGTGGAACGAACGCTGTAGAAGGGTTCTTTGTTGGAACGGCTGGACAAGCTACGACTGGAACTACAGGCCAAACGTCCGGGCGGGGATCGTCGTGGAGATTCACGACCGGCGCGGGCGGAGCGGCAACTGGCGCTTCGGGGGCGCAGATTTGTAGCAAGGGCGGTGATTTCTTCGGCCAAGCGGCGAACGGCGGAAACGTCACGTCCTCCTCGGGAACCTCCGGCGCAGGCGGCGGGATTTGGTGGCAACTCGGCTCCTACGGGACCGGCGGAACGCCAGGCGCGGACGGCGCATTCAACGTGTACGGCGTCCCGTCCGGTATCAACTCGCCGACGCCCGTTGGCTCGACTGGAACCCTCTTGGCTTCGATGGCGTCAACGGGCCGCTGGACGTTCTCGATCTCCGGTTCGCGGGTGGACGGCACGCCCACCCCGCAGCCTGTCGCGGGCCTCTACGTCTTGAACGCCTCGACCACGGGGACCA